>JACFNS010000500.1 GCA_019454705.1 Taibaiella sp.
GATTTGAGAACGTACTTTCATTCCACACAATAACAGCATGAATATGATATCAATAGTTATGTTCTTTTTCATATAACTAAAATAAGCCCTTTTTCTGAAATCCGATAAAGGTCATTGTTTTGCTTTGTCGGTCCAAAAGCTATTCATTATTTCGACCGTCTTTTCCACTAACACTGCTCCGCCTTCTGCTCCTACCACATTGCTCTGGCAAACTGCACTATACCCGCCGCCGCCAATAGCTTTGGCGGTGGGCAAATAGGTGCCCGGACCAGCCAGCTGAATGACAAAGGTTTGTACAGCTTTGCTCCTTGCCTGCATCTGTACGCCATAATCTGTAAAGAGCTCAAACTGGTTGGTACAAACAGCCGCATCACCTATCCTGAGCACATGGATTTCCGTTTCATATAAGGACTCATTCTGGTTCTGTTGTTTTTCATAGCGTTTCAATACATCGCCAAACCAGGTCATTTTAGCATACAGTTCAGGTGCTTTTTGGGGATCTGCCGCAATTTGCGCAGCACAATCATCCCGTACCCGTCTTGACGAGTCAGCTTCTTCTTTGGTAATGATACGCATAGGCAATTGCAGCTTTTCGGCCCTGTGCATAAAAGGAATATCAGTGTGTTTATCATTTTGTACAACCTGGTAGGTTCTCTCCACTGCCTCCACCACGCGTTGCGCGATATCATCCATTCGCGATTTTTTTGAGAGCTGTTGCATCCTGGCATCTGCAGCCTTTCTATACATGATATGCGGAGACTGATCACCGGCAGCCCCAATCCATGTCAACACATTTAGTTGTGGCCCAAACTTTTGTCTTAGTGCAACGCGCACCGGATGCCAATAATCCGCATTAACGGTACGTAGGTGTTCAAATTCCTGAGCGGGACAAACCACATCTACACTCATGGCAATCAGCCTGTTTTTGGAATCCCAGAAAAACATGGAATTGATATCATGGTCTTCATATCCTTCCAGGCTTTGAAAATCCTGTCTGTCTGTTTTACCATACATTACAGCAGTACCATCCTTATATACGGCCCTCCGATTATAGCCTATTGCCGCCCGGTACAATCCCCATGTAACGCTTCCCCGATCCCTGCCGTTCCAGGCCTTTACAATGGCATCTGCTACCCTTTGGGTAAACCGCTTCCGGTAGTCCTCCACTTTTGTCACCCCTTCGGGGATGGGGTATAGAAATGAGGACTCATCAGGATCATCCTCCAACACCGGGGCGGTATGAGTATGAATGGCGCTCAGGATTATTTTATGGGTACTGAAATTCGGAATACGTTTTGCCACTTCCGCTCTCAATTCATCGCGTAGCCGTGCGGAGATATACACCAGGTCGCAGGATACAAAAACAGCTGTATCTGAAGGCTTATTCCCATTCTTCGATTCAATAGCCAATACCTCTGCAAAAAGCGGGGTATCTGCTGTCTCAGCAACACGTAGGTAAAATTGACCCATCAATGCCACGGGAAGGGCAGGGCTGATATCGGCAGTAGCAGCCCCAATATAAATTTGTTGCGATCTAACTGAATTTATGCCTAAGTAGTTCAGCAAAAGCAACCATAGAGATAATAACAAGAAATTCTTTTTCATGAGTGATGTTTTAGTATAACTATATTTATGTTGAGCAACCTGTATTGAGGCACCCTTCATTCCACGATTGTAAAATATATCTTTTCAAAATCTACTATCACATTTTTGGTTCTACATTCCTGTACGTCAGCATGGTAGCTAAATCCCAGGCCTCCCCGATAACCTTTATTATAAAAAGCTGGTGTCCTTTTCATGCAGCCAATCAGCATGAACTAAATTGCTCACCGACTCGCAGACAAAAGTTGTACTATCGTTA
>JACFNS010000501.1 GCA_019454705.1 Taibaiella sp.
GATTTTCAGCTAGCGATAATGATTGCAGATACAATATTGGCCATTGATAAAAAGAATACGGATGCAAGGGCTTTAGCATCCCAGATAAGGGACAATATCTCAAAGAACAGGGTAGGGCTTAAGTACGACTATATTCACTTTGACAAGCAATTTCCTAACGGGTGGCAACTATTGAGCCTTGATTATACCAGGCAGACTAAAGCTGGGCCGCTGACAGCACGTATCAACTATGCAAACAGGTTTAAGACAAACGGGCTGCAATATGAACTGGAGGCTTATCCGAGGTTCTCAAAGACTTTCTACAGTTATGTAAATGTTGGTTATTCAGATAATGTAGGCGTGTTTCCGCGTTGGCGTGCAGGTGCGTCACTTTATGCAAATTTGCCGAAAGCATTTGAGACAGAGGTAGGGGTACGATACTTGTATTTTAATTCGGATGCCTTTATTTACACTGCATACCTGGGTAAATATTACAGCAGTTTCCTATTTGGTGCCAGGGTGTATCTGTCACCTGTTGCCAATAATATGACCCAGTCTTATATGGTGATGGCGAGGTATTATTACGGAGGGATTGATAATTATATAGGTATTATGGCCGGTGCAGGGCTATCTCCTGATGACAGGCGTGTGAACGTATTGTTGAATAACAGTGGTAACCTGCGTTCTTATAACTGTGAACTGACGGTAAGGCATGCTATCAGGCGCTTGAACATAATCTTGTTCAACGGATCGCTGTTGAATAGTGAATATCTGCCCGGGACGACAGGCAACCAGTACCAGGTTGGCGTTGGTTATATAAGAAGGTTCTAAACTACTTTGCCGCAGGAGGCGGACCAAACCCTTGTCGTGTCATCTCTCCCCAGCTTTTTTTCTTCCGGATAAAATCCATGTAGCCCCTGATAGCAGACCAAACAACAAAGGGGTGAAAAAAGAACGGTTCGGTAAGCGCTGTGAGTAGTAATTTAAGCATGTCTGTCCGGCGACGGTACATATTGTACGTACGAACTTCCATATATGCGGAGAAGGCAGAATACAGGTAACCAAAACTGATAATAAACAGCAGTAGAGCGATAAACATTTCCCAATTGACGAGTCCGGTAATAACAAGGATAATGAATACAACCATGCCAAAAAACTCGATAAGAGGGGCCACCATTTCGAAGAAGAACCAGTAGGGGTAACTGAGCATCCCCAGTACAGAATACCGCGGATTGAAGAACATTATCTTGTGCATTTTCATGGTTTCTATGGTGCCTCTGGTCCAGCGGTTTCTCTGCCGGCCCAGTATTTTACTGCTGGTCGGGGCTTCCGTCCAACATAAGGGGTCGGGGATATAAGTCACTCTATAGGGAATTTTTGCTTCTTCCATATACCTGCGCATGCGCACTACCAGTTCCATATCTTCTCCCACAGTGTTATGGTCGTACCCCCCGGCTTTGATAGCAATGTCTTTGTCAAACGCTCCAAACGCACCCGATATAAGCAGGAGGCCATTGAGTCTTGCCCATGCCATACGTCCCAGTATAAATGCGCGTATATATTCAAGGGATTGCATCCTGGCCCAGTAATTGTCGGGCAGCCGTACTTTAACAAGCCTGCCGTCTTTTATTTCGCAGGAATTGGCAATGCGAACCACACCCCCTGATGCAATGATTTTTTTATCAATTTCCTCCAGGAAAGGTTTCATCATCTTCAGCACGGCATCCTGTTCCAGTATACAGTCCACATCTATACAAACTATATAATCGTTCTGAGAGATATTAATCCCTACATTTAATGCATCCGCCTTTCCTCCGTTCACCTTATCTATTACAACCAGTTTTTTATATACCGGGTTACGGCTT
>JACFNS010000502.1 GCA_019454705.1 Taibaiella sp.
TAGCTGTGGCTGTTGAGGCCAGCCCTAAAACAGACAGTGGTTCTATTGTAATATTGGACACCAATGGCAACCTGCTGAAGCAAGTGAAAGCAGGTGCGTTGCCAGATATGATTACGTTTACTCCCGATGGTAAATATATACTTACTGCCAATGAAGGAGAGCCTAACTCGGCATATACTATCGACCCGGAAGGCTCTGTGACGATAGTTGATATCAGCAATGGTGTGGCAAATGCCACTTCTTCGCATGTTCGTTTCAATTCTTTCAATGGGTCTAAGGCATCTCTTATAGCGCAAGGCGTGAGGATATTCGGTTATAACAACCCAACTGTAGCGCAGGATTTTGAGCCTGAATACATCGCAATAAGCAAAAATTCTGATACAGCCTATGTCGGTTTGCAGGAAAATAATGCTGTAGCAGTAATGGATATAGCCAATAAAACATTTGTGAGGATTATGCCCCTGGGTTATGTTGACCACAGCCAGCCCGGCAAAGGTATAGACGGCAGCGACAGGAATCCCGAACCGCTCATAGCCAACTGGCCGGTTCGTGGATTGTATATGCCCGATGCTATAGCTTCATATACTGTGGGTAACAATACATACGTAGTCTTTACCAACGAGGGTGATGCGCGCGAATACGACCCATTCGAGGAAGAGTCAAGAATCAGTAGCGGCAGCTACGACCTGGACCCCGCAAAATTCCCTGAAGGTGATTTGTATAAAAAGAGCTACTGCATAGGCCGCCTGGCTGCTACCAGTACTTTGGGCGATACGGACAACGATGGTGATTTTGACGAAATATATGTATTTGGTACACGTGGTTTTGTTATCAAAAATGCGGCAACGGGCGCTACTGCTTTCGAGAGCGGCGACCAGTTTGAGCAGATTACTTTAGCTGATCCTAAAGTGGGCAAGATATTCAACGCAAGTAACAGCGATAACGACCCGCGCACCCGCAGTGATGCCAAAGGACCTGAACCCGAAGCTGTAGCTATCGGCACTATACACGATACTACCTATGCATTCATAGGCCTGGAGCGTATTGGCGGTGTAATGGTGTATGATATCAGCAATCCATCCGCCCCTGTTTTTGTCGACTATATCAATACACGCGATACGGCAGCCTTTGGTGGCGATAATGGCCCGGAGGATATCAAGTTCCTGCATGCTGATAAAACCCCGCATGGCAAGCACTATCTGCTTGTATCGAATGAAGTAAGCGCTACAGTGGCTGTATTTGAAGTAAAAGTAGGACCGGTGTCAGTGAAGAATATAAATATAAACCTCGGTAAGCTGAATGTTTATCCTAACCCCGTTGTGAACAGTCAATTGTATTTCAGCACAACCGTTTCCGGTGTGATGATGGACATCAACGGACGCGTGGTTAATACATTCAGCAAGGCTAATAGTATAAACACTGCAAACCTGCCTGCCGGCGTATATATGCTGAAAGCGGAAGGTTTTGCCCCTGAAAAAGTAGTCATTCAATAATGAGACGTATTCCCTGTTTTGTTTAAGAAGCCCGCACTTCGTGTGCGGGCTTTTGCTATATATTTGCCTCCCTGACAGATAAAGTATGAACTACGGTATAACAGCTGCTACTGAAAATGATTGTCCCGGTATATTATCATTGATACAGGAATTTGCAACTTTTCAGAAAACGCCGGAAAAAGTTACTATCAACCTGCAACAGATGATGGAGGGCAAAGGACTATTTAACGCTTTTGTAGCCAAACAGGACGGTGCGATTGTCGGTTTCGCAAGTTATTTCCCCACATGGTACTCCTGGTCGGGCAGGGCGCTGTACCTCGATGACCTGTATGTACAGGATGCATAT
>JACFNS010000503.1 GCA_019454705.1 Taibaiella sp.
CTTCAGCGTGTTTTGCGGAAAACGGTAGGTGGCGAAGAAATTCTTCAGCCGCCGGTATGAGCCCTCGGGAGTATAAATGTGGTTGATGACTTCGATAAAACCCCTGTACAATACCTGCGGGTCCATCACGGGTACAATGTTGGTATCGCCCTCGGTAAAGGCGAATGGCTTGGACAAGCGGCCTTCTATTTTTATACGGCGGTACAGGTCGGTGCCGGGGGGCGCTTTCAGTATGTTGACGATTGGCAGCGGTATGCCGCTTTCCTGTATAAATTGTATCTGCCTTTTGAAGATGGTTTCATCATCGGTATCAAAACCTACAATAAACCCGCCCGATATAATGAAGCCCTTGCCATGCAGCTCGTGTATGCTGTGCAGCATGTTCTTCTTCAGGTTCTGTGTTTTGTGCGATACTTTCAGGCTCTCTTCCGACGGGGTTTCTATACCTATGAATATATGCCTGAAACCCGCGTCTATCAGCATCTGCATCAGTTCTTCGTCATCAGCCAGGTTGATAGTGAGCTGCGTAGCGAAGTAGAATGATGGCTGCACACGCTTGCGCCAGGCTATAAGCGCCGGCAGCAGTTCAGCCTTTAGTATACGTTTGTTGCCTATCAGGTTGTCGTCGGCAAAGAGGACGAGTTGTGTATGTTCATCGTTGTTGATGGCTTCCAGTTCGGCTATTATTTGCCCAGGCGTTTTGGTGCGGGGGCGGCGGCCCAGCAGGGCGGTCACGTCGCAGAAGTCGCACATATAGGGGCAGCCACGCGAGTACTGCACTATATCGTAGAGGTACTGGCTTTTGTCCACCAGTTCCAGCATAGGCAGCGGCGACGTGGTTACATCCGCAAATTCTTTGGATTGGTATATGGGTTGGGGGTTACCATTGGCCAGGTCAGCCAAAAACAGGGGCAGGGTTATTTCCGCCTCGTTCAGCACGAAATAATCCACGCCCGGAAAACGGTAATGCTCGTGGGTGAACAGCGTACCGCCGGCTACAATTTTTACACCCCCCGCGTTGCACCTGCGGATGATTTCCCCGGCAGATTCTTCCTGCACATTCATAGCAGAGAGGAAGACATAATCGGCCCAATGTAAATCTTCATCGCTGAGGGGGGCTACGTTGAGGTCGGCGAGTTTTTTCTCCCATTGCACGGGCAGCATAGCAGCAACCGTGAGCAGGCCCAGCGGCGGGTATGCCGCCTTCTTGTCCACCACCTCCATGAAATGTTTCATTGCATAGAAAGTGTCCGGCATTTCGGGATATACTAATAGTATGCGCAAGACAGTTGTTTAAGCGACCGTAAGTTAGGAAAATAATAGCGTAAAGCTTGCCCAAGACGTGGGCGTAGATTAAGTTTTAAATAAACAATCAACTGGATTACATAAAACTGGTTATGGTAGATTGAATAATCCTACTACCGTATAGTTAGTTGTTTTTGTCGTTCCACCATCATTGAAAGTGCCCGAATAGTTAATTGTACATTTATTCGTTACAAGATCAACCTTGCCATTACCAGAAATTGTAAACGTATCAATTTGTTTGGTTAGGTTATGCTTACCTAATATCTTCTGACTGGGGATGTCCAAATCACCATTTGTGCAATCAAATATACACTTAACATGATAGACGTCAGGGTTTGTAATGTTCCCTAAGGAACGATTTGAAGAATAGTAACCGTCGGCATCATGATACGTAAGAATATTACCAAAATATAAATCGTCACTGGATGTATTTACGTCTGCAATTATAAAATTAAAATCAGAAGGTATCGCAATGGGTGAATTACTCTTATAATCGAGGTCTGTGTTAATAAAACCTGCTCTAAAAATATGG
>JACFNS010000504.1 GCA_019454705.1 Taibaiella sp.
GGAAGAGTGGTTCCGGACGAAGGAAAGGGTAGGAGGGACCAAAAAGCTGAATATAGAAAAGATACGCAGCCTGAAACCTGATTTGATAATAGCCAATAAAGAGGAGAACCAAAAAGAGCAGATAGAAGAACTGGCTAAAGAATTCCCGGTATGGATAAGCGATATACACAACCTGCCGCAGGCGGTCAATATGATGCAGGCCATAGGACAGGTAACAGGTATGGAAGGCAGGGCCAACCAAATGGTTGAAGAAATCATACAAGGGTTTAATGACCTGAATAAGGCTACGAAACCCAAACGTGTTGCCTACTTCATTTGGCGCGACCCCTGGATGAGTATAGGCAGGGACACTTTTATCCATAGCATGATACAAACCATGGGCTGGCAGAATGTATTGGCCGATAAAGACCGCTACCCTGAATTGGAATTGGAGGAGCTGAAAACGTATAATCCTGAATTGATTATGCTTTCTTCAGAACCTTTCCCTTTCAAAGAGCAGCATATTGCAGAAGTCAGGGCTGTATTGCCGGAGGCTGAGGTGCTGTTGGTAGATGGGGAGATGTTTAGCTGGTACGGCAGCAGGCTGAAAAAAGCGGTACAGTATTTGCAGGAATTAGCGGGCAGTGAATATTAACCTTATAAAATAACCTAAGATGAAAAAGATCACATTCCTATTTGCTATTAGTGCTTCTATAACATTTACATCTTGTAAGAAATCCTATGATTGCAGCTGTACTACAGTGGTAACCACGAGGGTAACTCAATTTTTTACAGATACTACTATTACAGAAACTTTTAACGAAAACAAGAAGATAGAAGCAGGTAGTAAAAAGAAAGCACAAACCGCCTGCGACGAGCATAAGCGGAATATGGAAAATGAATACGGCAATTTTCAGTTAAATTCACCAGACTATTCAGCATCAGCCAGCACATCCTGCACAATGACAAAGCAATAGGATAACTCTTTCCCTTAAAAGTCTGTTTCGATAAACTCCGTGGGTAGCTTCTTTAACTTGATGATGCCTGCTGCATTGAACAACTTAATGAATGGGTACACAGGATCTATCTCATGCTTGCGTAACCCAAAGTTGGGGTGAGAAGCGCGCTTGTGGTGGTTGTTATGATACCCCTCGCCCAGCATGATGATATCTACGGGCATCAGGTTCACAGCAGTGCTTTTCAGCTGGAAGTTTTTGTAGCCATATTTGTGCGCATACCAGTTGATGATAGCGCCATGGATTGGGCCCATGGTGAAATGTATAGGCAGTAGCAGGAACATCCACCATGAGGTAGCGAAGAAAATATAGAATGTGGTATATGCCGCGGCCCAGAAAACACGCGGCCCCCAGCCATGGGCAAAGCGGTCGAAGCTGTCCCAGTCGGGCAGGTTTTTGGTAAAACGGGGTTCCACTTCAGTTTTGCGTTCGAAGATGTTGGTGTAAACTGTCTTTGTAGCCCACATCATAGCAAAGACATTTTTGTGGTGCAAAGGCGAATGCGGGTCTTTATCGGTATCCGCATAAGCGTGGTGCATACGGTGCATGATGGCGTAAGCCCGTGGGCTGAGGTATGATGAGCCTTCTGTTATCCATGTAAAAATGAAGAAGAAACGCTCCCAGCCTTTACTCATAGTAAAAGCCCCATGTGCACCGTAGCGGTGCTGAAAAAAGGTTTGAGAGAAAAGAGAGAGGTAATGATGCGCAACAAAAAATATCAGGACAGCCATATATGGCAAAAGTTCTTTTTAGTAATGGATGGCAAAGATAAGGCATCTGTTTCGTCTGTCGCATAAGTGTTTTGTGTTATTTGTGTTGGTTTATTGACTATCGGGT
>JACFNS010000505.1 GCA_019454705.1 Taibaiella sp.
TCAAACTGATAATTAATGGTAGCGGCAATATTAAACTGATCGAAGCCCCTATGCTCAAATTGCCTAATGGACTTTCAGCATACGATCCCGTAGTGCTGGACACAATTACAGGCCGCACTACTACCATCAGCGGCAGCAAAACCATCACCTACCCCATCTCGCCACGCACTCCCGGCGACTATACCATACCGGCAATTTCATTTACTTACTTTAACCCCCAATCGGGCAAATACGTCACCATCAACACCAATCCTGTAAAACTGCACGTAAAACCCGGGGACAATTATACCGCAGGCAATACCCGCACAGCACGTACGGATATACACAATATCAGCACCAAGCCAATAGAGAAACTGAAAACTCAACCTAAGCCATTAATACTCTCGCCGGGGTATTGGTCGGCCTATGCATTGCCGGTTCTGGCCTTTTTAGGCTTGTTGGTATGGAGAAGGCGCGAAGAAGAGTTATCAAAAGACAGTGTACTGCTTCGTAACCGCAGGGCCAGCAAAGTGGCATTAAAACGTTTGTCAACCGCACAGAAGCTATTACAAAAGAATGAGCGTACACCATTCTACGAAGAAATATCCAAGGCCATTTGGTTGTACCTGAGCGACAAATTAAGCATACCCTTGTCCTCATTGTCAAAAGAAAATGTATGG
Organism: Taibaiella sp.; assembly: GCA_019454705.1. GTDB lineage: Bacteria > Bacteroidota > Bacteroidia > Chitinophagales > Chitinophagaceae > UBA5543. The sequence goes on from JACFNS010000505.1 coordinate 660, forward strand.
GATGCGCTGAATAACCGTGACATAAACACACAATTGCAGCAGGAACTGGAAAAAGTAATGACTGAATGTGAAACAGCATTGTATGCAGGTACAGGCGGTACCCAACAAATGAACAGCACTTATAATGAAGCAGTAAATATCATCAGTAAACTGGAGGAGGCTTTTAAATCATGAACAGGCATTGGCTACTCACTTGTATAGTTGTCTTCATCTTTTCCGGCACCAATGCTCAGGAAGATTATAGTGCATGGTGGCAGAAAGGCAACAGCTATTACCAGCAGAAAAACTATGACAGCGCGGCCGCATATTATCAAAAGATAGCAGACCTTGAGCCCGGAAATGCCGAGGTGTACTACAACCTGGGCAACACCTATTACAGGCTCAACAACATAGGTGCCGCTGTTCTTAACTACGAAAGGGTTTTAAAACTTGAGCCAGTACATAAACAGGCATCAGACAACCTGTACCTGGCACAAAGCCGCATCAACAATCGCATACAGGAGATACCACAGATATTTTTTGTAAGATGGTGGAACACTATTACAAAACCAACGCTGGCTAATGCGTACGCCATTTTTGCTGCAATACTTTTCCTCTTGGCTCTGGGTTACTTTATTGCCCGGCAGGCAAAAGCCATACATTACACAGCACCCGTACGGCTGACTACAGGTATTCTTATTCTCTGCATTCTTTTCCTGGGCCTGGGTATTGCGTCAGCAAAAAAGGCTGTAGCAGCAGACAGCGCTGTTGTGATGCAGGATAGCTCACCGCTGATGGCACAGCCCAAGTATGGCAAATCGCAAAGCCAGGTGCCCGAAGGTACCAAAGTGCAAATATGTAATGAAAAGAGCGGATGGTATGAAGTAACATTGCCCGATGGCAGAACCGGCTGGCTGGAAAATACATCTGTCGCCAAAATTTAACCACGTTTCATTCTTTTTTTGTTGGTTTGCATATGGCCTACCGGGTAAAGACTCCCTGGATATTAAGTAACATTTTGTTCAACCGGCTGGTATGGAAGATGCCCACCGGTGAGCATAATACCGTTTACCTGACGTTTGACGACGGGCCCCACCCCACCGCCACACCATTCGTGCTGGAGCAACTGGCAAAATATAATGCGAGAGCCACCTTCTTCTGTATTGGTAAAAATGTAAAAAAACATCCGGGTA
>JACFNS010000011.1:0-9292 GCA_019454705.1 Taibaiella sp.
CCCATTATCCACCACGATCATCAAGGCACATCTAACATATCGGGTGCGGCATTGCACAACGATCAGGAACTGGTAGGCAACGATATCCCCAACCTAAAGTTTGTAATAAGCGGGGCAGGGGCTTCCGCCATATCCTGCTGCAAGATATACCTGGCACTGGGTGCCGATGTGAAGAATATGTACATGTTTGACAGCAAAGGGCTGATTACAACTGACAGAGATGACATGGACGACTATAAGCTGCAATTTGCCCAAACCGGTAAAGAAGTATCGCTGGAAGAGGCATTGCAGGGCGCAGATGTATTCATCGGCCTGTCTAAAGGCAACCTGCTGAATAAAGAAATGATAAAAGGTATGGCTGAAAGGCCCATCATATTCGCCCTGGCCAACCCCGACCCCGAAATAGCTTATGATGATGCCATGGAGGCTCGCCCGGACGCTATCATGGCTACCGGCAGAAGCGACTACCCCAACCAGGTGAATAATGTATTGGGTTTCCCCTACATATTCAGGGGAGCGCTGGATGTACGCGCCACAGCCATAAATGAAGAGATGAAACTGGCTGCAGTAAAAGCACTGGCAGAACTGGCCAAAGAACCTGTACCCGAGATAGTGAACGTAGCTTACAATGAAAAAAGCCTGGAGTACGGCCCTATGTACATCATACCCAAACCGATAGACCCCAGGTTGCTGGTAACCGTAGCCCCTGCGGTAGCCCGTGCCGCCATAGATAGTGGCGTAGCACGCAAGCCCATAGACGACTGGGATGCCTACAGGGAAGAATTGTACAAGAGACTAGGCGGCGGAGATAATATACTGCGATGGGTGATTAATAAGGCTAAACAAAATCCAAAGCGGGTAGTATTTGCCGAGGCTGAAAACCTGAAAGTGCTGAAGGCGGCACAGATAGTAAAAGATGAAGGGATAGCCATACCTATACTATTAGGTGAAGAGAAGAAGATTAAAAAACTGATAGCTGATAACAAAATACAACTGAGTGATGTAGAGATACTGGACCCTCGCAACGAGAACACAGTAGAAAAGAGGGAACAATACGGTGAGTTGTTTTTTAATAAGCGCCAACGACGCGGGTACAACCTGTACGAGGCTAAAAAGGTAATGCGCGAGCGCCCTTATTTTGGCTGTATGATGGTAGACCAGGGCGAAGCGGACGCACTGATATCAGGGCTTACCCGGCAATATCCTGATACGCTCAGGCCCGCGCTGGAGATAATTGGTACGCATGAAACAGCCAAACGTGTAGCGGGTATGTACATGATGCTGACCAAAAAAGGCCCGCTGTTTTTTGCAGACACGACTATCAATTTCAATCCCAAAGAGGATGAACTTATTGACATAACGCTGCAAACCGCGCGTGCTGTGGAACAGTTTAACATCAAACCCAGGATAGCTATGCTATCTTATTCCAACTTTGGGGCTACACCATCTCCGGAGGCAAACCTGGTAAGAAATGCCGTAGCCAGGATAAAAGAGCAATGCCCTGATTTGATAATAGATGGTGAAATGCAGGCTGGGGTGGCGTTTAACAAAGACCTGTTGCGCGAAAACTATCCATTCTCAGATTTAGTAGATGAGTCGCCTAATACATTGATCTTTCCAAACCTGTCTGCTGGTAATATCGCATACCACTTGCTGCAGGAATTGGGCGGCTCTGAAGCTGTAGGGCCAATACTATTAGGTTTAAAAAAACCTGTACACGTATTACAACTCGGCAGCTCTATACGCCAGATAGTTAATATGGTGGCGATAGCTGTTGTAGAGGCTCAGTTCAAAAATGTATCTTAATGCGGGTAGCTATAATAGGGGCAGGCGCCGCAGGGTGTTTTGCAGCAGCGAATATACCGGTCGCACCCGGAAGGGAAGTGGTGGTGTTTGAAAAGAGCAACAAGGTAATGCAGAAAGTAAAGGTGTCGGGTGGGGGCAGGTGCAATGTCACACATGCCTGCTTTGATATTCCTGAACTGCTTAAAAAATATCCGCGTGGTCAAAGGTTCCTGCGCAAAACACTGTACGAGTTTACGCCACAACATACTATTGAATGGTTCAAACAAAGAGGTGTAGAACTGAAAGCAGAAGAGGATGGCAGGATGTTCCCTATAACCGATGAGTCGCAAACAATCATTGATTGTATATGGCAACAATTGCAGCAGAATAAAGTGCAAGTGAGGTATGGCAAAGCGGTGAAAAAAATTGAACGGTCCGACGCGCAACTGATACTGCATTTTGCTGATGATAGCATCTACGCTGCTGATAAAGTGTTGATTGCCTGCGGTGGTTTCCCTAAAACAGAACAATTTAACTGGTTGAAAGAAACGGGCCATACTATACAGGAACCTGTTCCGTCATTATTTACATTCAATATGCCTAAACACTCCATTACAGAACTGATGGGGCTGAGTGTAGATGATGTGACTGTGAAAATACAGGGAACTAAAATAACAGAAAGAGGCCCATTGCTGATAACGCATTGGGGATTGAGTGGGCCGGTTGTACTGCGTTGCTCTGCATGGGGTGCCCGTGAGTTGCACGAACGGCGGTACGATTTCAAAATACTAGTGAACTGGCTCGGAGCAATTATGGAACAGGATGTAAGAGAGCAGTTTGCAGGACTGAGGCAGGATATAGGTAAGCAGTATATACATCATAAAAACCCCTTTGGCCTGCCACGCCGCCTTTGGGAGTATATGCTGAAACAATGTGGTATAGAAGAAAGTATGAAATGGGGAGAATTACCTGCCAAAGCGCAGAATAAACTGGTGCAATCACTGGTAGCAGATGAATACCATATTCAGGGTAAAACAACATTTAAAGAAGAGTTTGTTACCAGCGGAGGTATAACACTAACGGAAGTTAATCCACAGACTATGGAAAGCAGGTTAGTTCCCGGTTTGTATTTTGCAGGGGAGATATTGGATATAGATGGTATTACAGGTGGATTCAATTTTCAACACGCGTGGAGTAGCGCATACATTGCCGCTAATAGCATAATGGAATGATTACGCAGTAAGAAAAAGTGGAAAACTATAATAGTTGTTTTTCGCCCTTAGCGATTTTACCTGCTCCGGCAAATCGCTTAGACCAATAGGTTTCAGTCAGGCTGCTTATCATTACGCCACCTGTTGTTGATGCATGTACGAAGAAGTTATTGGCCAGGTATATACCCACGTGAGATATTCTCTTGCCCCTGGTACGGAAAAATACCAGGTCGCCTTCTATCAGGTTGTCAATATCCCATATCATGCGGCAGGAGTGAAACTGGTCGCGTGCTGTACGTACCAATTCTGTACAAAATACTTCAGCATACGCTTTTTGTACAAAAGCAGAACAGTCTATACCTGACTTGTCATTGCCACCATAAGAATATTTTACACCATACCATTCGTCTATAAACTTGTACAGGATATAGTTGGACATAGATTTAGGCATCAGGCCAATCATGGAGGCATATTTATTCAACAGTTCATCGCTTATTGCCTGTGTTGGGGTATTCTTGTCGCCGGCTAGTATTTTTATTTGCCTGGATGTGGACGGTGACATATCCAATTCCTCAATAAATTGGATATTGCCTTTTTTTTGAACCAACTTGGACGATTGGGCATACAACAACTCCTCGCTGCTGTTGCAGCTTGTAGCCAATATCAATATTATTCCAAGTAAAGCAGTTGTAATCTTGCACAAGGTTTTTCCCATTATCCTTATGTTGTATTACTGCAATATTATACAAATCTGCTAAAAAAGCAAACCCTGCTTCTGTTAAAATTGGGGCAAGTCGGCGGGTTTTGTGTAACTTATTGGTTGTTATTAGGTTATATGCTATTTCGAAAGAGCTTTATACCTCATGTCAAGGCGTATGTCTATGCCGTCTACTTGTATCATCTGGCGTACTGTCAATACTTCAAAATTCATATCCAGTATTTGCCATTCCAGCCTTTTTTCAGGGTCGCCACCATAGTTCATAATGTAGATATAGCGCAGGTCGCCCGTCATTTGCCATATAAAAGGTGTATATGTTGGGGCATTACCTGTGCCGGTACTGTCCAGGCAGTTATCAGTCCCTTCTTCATAACGGCCTGTACCGCCCGGCTCAAAATTGTAATAATTATCATCCTGGCATTTAGGAAAAGATGTACCGCCTCCGTTGGCAGTAGCGCTTTCCAGCTTCCAGTTAGACGATTGCAGCATTTCGCGGCGGTTCTTCAGGTCGCCGCGTACATTATTGGTATTACAGGCAGTAACTACCAGTATAGTTGTAAGCAACAATATGAGTGTGTGTTTCATGTTCTTTGCCTTAATTGACAGCGCAATTTATACAAATACCTGTATTTTTTTTGTTATTTGATTGCTAATGGTTAAGAAAAAAGCAGCATAAAACTTGAAAATGGAGAAATAAGAGCAACCTGCAACTATCTGTTGTTAGTGAAAATATGTTCGTATGAAGCCGGTAAAATATTAAATAAAAAAGCCCCTGTATGGGGCTTTCTATTTTTTGTAGCGAGGACAGGGATCGAACCTGTGACCTTCGGGTTATGAGCCCGACGAGCTACCGCTGCTCTACCTCGCGCTGTGAGGGTGCAAAGATAGGATAGTTACAAACAATAAACAAACAATAGTTGCTTTATTTAACAAATCTCATCTTATTGTTTATTATCGTATTACTTTTACAAACTGTATGAGTGAAGAATTTAAATCTGGTTTTGTAAACATCTTTGGCGCGCCAAATGCAGGAAAATCCACGCTGCTCAATGCTTTGCTGGGTGAACAATTAGTCATTACGTCTGCTAAAGTGCAGACTATCCGTCACAGGATAGTAGGTATACTTAATAGTGAAAATTACCAGGTAGTTTTTTCTGACACCCCCGGCGTGATACTGGAACCCAAGTATAAACTGCATCAAAAAATGATGGCGCAGCTAAAATCGGCACTGGAGGATGCAGACGTAGCTATTCTAATGCACGATATTACCGAGCCAGTTGAAAATTTTGAAGCAATAGCAGGTTCGCTTAACCTGAAAGTGCCCGTGATATTGCTGCTGAATAAAACTGACCTTCTGAAAAATGAAGCGGAAATAGCAATACGTAAAAAGGAGTTTGAAAGTAAATACCCCGGATGGACGGTGCTGCCGGTGTCAGCAAAGAATAATGCAGGCATAGATAAAATATTGCCCGTTGTGCTAACTCATCTGCCTGAGGGTTTTCCATATTATCCTGATGATAGTATGTCTGACAGGCCGGTTCGTTTCTTTGTAAGTGAATTAATCAGGCAACAGATATATGAATTATACCATGAAGAAATTCCTTACCATACTGCTGTAATAATAGATGCATATGAGGAAAAAACAAGCCTTACTGTTATTAAAGCTACCATTATAGTCAGTCGTGAGACACAGAAGATTATTATGATTGGCAAGAAAGGTAGTATGATAAAACAATTGGGTATTAACGCACGCAAGACAATTGAAGAGTTTGTCCAGGGCAAGGTACACCTTGAGTTGTTTGTGAAAGTCCGGCCCAAATGGCGCGATAACGAAAATTACCTGAAGGAATATGGATATAATCCCTGAGCAACAACCCTATATCCAGGAAATAAATGCGGACTGGTATGAGGGTAAAGTCACAGAGGTTTCCATGTTGAGGCTCGATGCTGTCCATCACCAGGTTTCGGGCAACAAATGGTATAAGCTGAAGTATAATGTAGAATATTGCCGCTCGCATGGTATTGGCACTATACTCACCTTTGGTGGTGCTTACTCCAATCATCTGGCCGCAACGGCTGCTATGGCTAATATATCAGGCCTCAAGTCAATAGGGGTAATAAAGGGCACCTATGCTGAAAAAGAACTGACACCCACACTTCGATTCTGTCGTGATAATGGAATGGAATTGGTATTTGTCACCCATGAGGATTACGCCCGAAAATATGATGAGGATTGGTTGCGGTATTTATCCGCTCGTTTCAATTATCCTATGATAATACCCGAAGGTGGTGCTAATGAATATGGACGTAAGGGAGCAAGGGAAATTGCGGAACTGATACCGGAACGGTTTACACATGTAGCGGTTTCGGTAGGTACAGGTACTACATTAACGGGTATAGTTGACAACGTTGGCGGAGATGTACGGGTATTAGGCTTCGCGCCCATGAAAGGTGGTAAATACCTGCAGAACGAGATAAGTAAATACGTTCCCGCCATGAATTTTACTATCTATGATGACTGGCATTTCGGCGGTTTCGGTAAGCATACTGCTGAGTTAGTTGTATTTATGAACCAGTTTTACCTGGAAAATAATATCCCCCTGGATATGGTGTACACAGCCAAGATGATGTATGGGCTACAGACTAGGATTTTAGCAGGGGGGTACGAGAAAGCCTCAAAAATCTTATGTTTACACACCGGGGGCTTACAGGGGAATGTTTCTATAAAAGATAAACTCATTTATTAATTGCACTATGGCGGAGATACACGCAAAAAATAAAGGACATAAATTAACCTTATATATCCTGGTTGGGTTGGTATTAGGTATAGCTGTAGGATTTTGGATGAATGGTAGTTATGTAAAAAATGAAAACAAGCAAATTGCTGTTGCAGAATCATCAATAAGCACTATTCAGTCGCAAATAAAGGCGATTGAGGATACAACAGCACAATCGCTTGCCGCCTTGAGAGCAGAGGAAGAAGCCTTAGTGAAGACAAAAAATGAAACATTAAGGCAAAGGGATAAGAAACTTGAGCCATTTTCACTGATTGCGGATATCTTTCTGAGGCTAATAAAAATGATTGTGGCACCGCTTGTATTTACTACACTCGTAGTTGGTGTGGCGCGGCTTGGTGATATGAAATCGGTAGGCAGGATAGGGGGGAAAACACTTTTATGGTTTTTCAGTGCCTCATTTATCAGCCTGCTGCTGGGTATGGTTTTGGTCAACTTCTTCGAGCCCGGCACTGCTATGAACCTGCCTATGCCTGCCGCCGATACCGATACAGGTATTAAAAAAGCAGCCCTTACGCTCAAAGATTTTTTATACCATGTTTTCCCTACCAGTGTATTTGAATCGATGGCTAAAAACGAAATATTGCAAATTGTAGTGTTCTCTTTGTTTTTTGGTGTAGGTACTGCCGCTATTGGCGAGAAGGGCGAGGTGGTGATAAAGGCCATGGACGCCATTGCACACGTCATATTAAAGGTGACCGGTTATGTAATGAATCTGGCACCTTTGGCAGTTTTTGGAGCTATGGCAGCTATTATTGCCAAGCAAGGTTTGGGTATATTGAGTACTTATTCAATTTTCATAGCAGAATTTTACCTGGGGTTGTTAGTGTTGTGGTTGGTGCTGTTGCTGGCAGGTTCGGTATTTATCAAAAAGAGAATTTTTACACTTATAAAAAGAATAAGAGAACCTATAATACTGGCTTTTAGCACCAGCAGCAGCGAGGCTGCGTTTCCCAAGACGCTGATGGAGTTGGAGCGTTTCGGTTGTCAGAACCGTATTGTAAGTTTTGTGCTGCCATTAGGCTATTCCTTTAATCTCGATGGCTCTATGATGTACATGACTTTTGCTTCATTGTTCATTGCCCAGTCTTATGGCATACAACTGGATATAGCTACACAAATGAGTATGCTCCTTGTACTCATGCTCACTAGCAAGGGTATAGCAGGAGTGCCCCGTGCATCGTTGGTTGTTATAGCCGGAACGCTGGCTACATTCGATATACCCGAGGCAGGGTTGGCCCTGTTGTTAGGTATAGACCCCCTGCTGGATATGGGCCGAAGTGCGACCAACGTAGTAGGCAACAGTGTTGCTACAGCGGTGGTGAGCAAATGGGAGAATGCGTTGGAGCATTAATTCTCTTTATACGAAGTTTTTGTATAAGTCTTTATTTGCGCTGGACGGGTTATTCTTGGCAATTATTTTTCTAAATTAGCACGCTAATTAATTTTCATGCAAGACCTGATAGAAATTTTAAAAGAGATGATGGATGCCGAAAAACTGGCGGCATTTGTTACTCAATATGGCGGATTGTACCTGGTTGCATTTATTATCTTCGCAGAAACAGGCTTGTTCGTTGGCTTCTTTTTACCGGGTGATTCGCTTTTGTTCGTTACCGGACTCATGATAGCCAACTCTCAAAACCCGTTCGGTAATGATTTCCTCAATCTCTTATACTGGATAGTACTCATTATTATAGCAGGTGTCATAGGCAATGCCGTTGGGTATTGGTTCGGACGAAAGACTGGTCCGTTGCTGTTTGAGCGCAGGGACACCTTCTTGTTCAAGCGTAAGCATATTCTACAGGCAAAGGAGTTTTACGATAAGCGTGGTGGTGCCGCGATAATCCTGGCCAGGTTCCTGCCAATAGTGCGCACTTTTGCACCTATTGTTGCGGGTATTGTGAAAATGGATAGAAAAACATTTATTTTATACAACTATGTCGGCTGTGTGTTATGGGTAACCAGTATGATACTTGCGGGTTACTTCCTGGGAGAAAATGAGTGGGTGAAGCATAATTTTGAAAAGATAGTAATAGGCCTGATAGTGGTAACTACTGCGCCGGTTATTTTCAAAATGTTCTTCCACAAGAAGAAGCCGGAAAACACATAGTGTCTATACGTTGAATCACGCCCGCCAAATATCCATTTTTAGCATTCCCGTGCTGGTGGCAGCATTGGGTTATTTCGTTGATATTTACGACCTGTTGCTCTTTGGCATAGTCAGGGTGGAGAGCCTTAGAAGCCTGGGCCTTGATGATGCAGCTATTGCCAGCGAAGGCCTAAAGCTGGCGCAATACCAGATGGCCGGTTTGCTTATCGGTGGCATAGTATGGGGTATTATGGGCGATAAGCGAGGCAGGTTAAGTGTGTTATTTGGCTCTATAGTCCTTTATTCAATAGCTAACATCGCTAACGGCTTTGTTCAAAATGTTGACCAGTATATCTGGGCCCGATTCATTGCAGGCATTGGCCTGGCAGGTGAGCTGGGGGCCGGTATCACCCTCGTTAGTGAAATCATCCCCAAAAACAAGAGAGGCGTAGCAACATCTCTGGTAGCTGGTGTGGGTCTTACGGGTGCAGTCTTTGCTTATTTTCTCGCTCAGTATTTCGATTGGCGTACCTGCTACTTTATAGGTGGTGGATTGGGTTTCATGCTGTTATTATTGCGTATCTCAGTATTTGAGTCTGGCATGTACAAGAGCATGGAAGGTGCGAAAGTGGTAAAAGGAAATTTCCTGATGTTTTTCACCAATGCTCACCGGTTTAAAAAATACATGCTGAGT
>JACFNS010000011.1:9302-13548 GCA_019454705.1 Taibaiella sp.
GGACTGCCTACATGGTATGTTGTTGGCATACTGGTGATGTTCTCACGCGAGTTCGGCAAGGCATTCGGAATTACTGAAGAAATAAATCCTGGTAAGGCGGTAATGTACGCCTACGTTGCTATATCCATTGGCGATATACTGATAGGCTTGTTGAGTCAGGTGATGAAAAGCAGGAAGAAGGCTTTGTATGTTTTTTACAGCCTTACCATTCTAGGCATTGTATTATACTTTTTGCAGGGGCAGGGTAGCAGTGCCACTACTATGTACCTCATATGCGCCTTGCTGGGTTTTGGTACAGGTTTCTGGGCCATATTTGTTACTATGGGGGCCGAGCAGTTTGGTACCAATCTTCGTGCAACCGCCGCTACTACTATCCCCAACATGGTGCGTGGCGCATTGGTGGGCATCGGCTTCCTGTTCGAGGGTTTACAGCTAAATTTCACCTATATCAATGCCGGCATTATTACCGGTGTGGTGGTAATGCTCATTAGCATTGTTGCTGTGGCGCTTATTCCTGAAACCTTTGGCAGGGACCTTGATTTCTACGAAGAGTAGCGGTTAGGCTACGGGTTCATAAGTTTTCAGTTCATTATACACCGTATCTCTTTCTACAGGTATTCTTCCTGCGGAAAGTATCAGGTCGCACAACTCTTCCGTGCTCATAGACGGGGCTTGTTCTTCAGAACCCGCCATAGAGTATATTTTGGTGGTGTCATCAATAGTACCATCCAAATCATTCACCCCGAATGACAAAGTCATCTGCGCCGACTGTCTGCCCAGCATAGGCCAGTAGGCTTTCAGGTTGCGGAAGTTATCCATATACAGGCGTGATATAGCATACAGGCGCATGTCTTCTATGAGTGAAACCTCATTTATATGTGACATGTCATTATCCTTGTTCCTGAACTTGAGTGGTATAAAGCAGTTGAATCCACCCGTTTCGTCCTGCAGGCTGCGCAGGCGTTCCATGTGGTCAATGCGATGTTCGTAGTTTTCTATATGCCCGTACAACATAGTAGCGTTACTATGCATCCCCAGTTGGTGAGCGGTTTTGTGTATCTTCAGCCATCCATCACCATCCACCTTGTCAGCGCATATCTCATTACGTATTTCGGGCGCAAATATTTCGGCTCCGCCTCCGGGCAAAGACTGCAGCCCCGCGTCTTTTAATTTTTGCAGCCCTTCTTTTGTGCTCAGTTTTGCTTTCCTGAACATATAGTCCAACTCTACAGCGGTAAATCCTTTAATGTGCAGGTCGGGGCGCATTGCCTTGATTTTACTTACTACTTCACAAAAGAACTCCAGGTTCATTTTTGGGTGAACGCCACCTACTATATGTACTTCGGTTACCGGTTGCCCGTCATACTTGCGTACCATATCCAGCATTTGCTCAATGCTCAGTTCCCATCCCTCATCCCTGTTTTTGTATAGCCTGGAGTAGGAGCAGAAATGGCAGGTAAATACACATACATTCGTAGGTTCTATATGAAATATCCTGTAGAAATATACCTTGTCTCCATGAAGTTGCTGGAGTACATGGTTAGCTAAAGAACCCAGGTATCCAACCTCTCCTTTTTCAAAAAGCAGAACGCCCTCCGCTGGGGTAAGGCGTTCTTTATTAATAACTTTTTCTGCGATGTTCTTTAAATCCTTGTCTATGCCTGTCAGTTGTATCAACTCTGCCGCACTGCCTTGCCTCATCATTACTGTATTGCTACTTTTTTTGTTATCGTTCCGTTTTCAAAATGTAATTGTACCATGTACATCCCTGCTGCTACACCTGCTATGTCTATATTGTAATTCAGTTGTTGTTGGTCAGTCACAGCTATTTGTTTTACTACCTGTCCGTAAAAATTAGTTACTATAATATTGTCCAACCTGTCGTATTTGTCATAGAAATAAACATTGAATTTACCCGTTGAAGGGTTGGGGCCTATTTCCACTTTGTTATTGTATTCTACGGCTGGCAGGTCGGTAGGCCTGTGAACCTGGCCGCCGGGGGCAGTTTCTGTTCTCATTCTATCCACCTGTCCCTGCGAGAACATAATTACGCATTCGTCGCCTGAATAGTCCATGAAGTTCATAAACATTTCACCACCGGGGTGAGGGGCTGAGGGACAGTTAGGCTGTGGCGTTTGCGGGCAATTAAAATTTGATTCTTCCTGTAATGGCGTGTCCTGTATTCCATCATCGTCAATACAGCTCTTTTGGCCTGATGGAGTGGATTTGCCCCAGATATGCCACAGGTTAAAGTAATGCCCCAACTCATGAGTTAGTGTGCGCCCTTTATCTGTATTCTGACTGTAAAACGCCTGCAAAATGCTTGTGCGCCTGCCCAATGTCAGGTAGTGCATCACTACACCACCATAGTTTGCATCGCCATATTGTTGCAGTGCGTAAACGTTATTATATGCATAGCCCAATACTTGTCCCTGGCTTGTACCGCCTGCTTTTATCAGCGTTACCCATATGTTCAGGTATTTGGTATTATCCCATGGTTCAGATCCTCCAAGGCTTTTGCGTTTTACACTGTAATCATGGGCGGCAAAACCCGTGAATGAAGGGTCTTTTATTTCATAAACCACACCCCATTTTGCTTTGCCCTGCGGGTCTCTTTTTGCCAGCGCAAATTCAATATTTGCCTTGCCGATTAGCGGCTGGAAAGATGCCGGTACACCGCTGATATCTGCGTTTTTCCCGCTGAAATCTTCGTTAATTACATCCAGCTGGCTATTAATACGTGCTGTAATTCCTGCAGTTCCGCCCAGTTGGTCTATCTGTGCTTGTGTCAACACTATATGAAAAACTACGGGTATTACTGTTTTATAATACTCTGTGCCTGTACCTTTTGATGCTGCTCTTGCCGACTGTTCAGCTATTAATTTGTTTTCGGCATCGTATTGTTCAAAGTAAGCTTCCATCCGGGCTTTTGACGCGGGGTTGCTCATTGTTTCCTGCATTAGCAAGTCGTTACCACATATCCTGTCCTGGCCATGTACATCCACTGCACCTGAAATCATAACCCCGACCAATAGGGCAATTGCAAAGATTTTCTTCATTTATACCTGTTTACTGTAAAATTAATTATTCCTGATCACTCAGAATGTGACATTTATTACTTTTTCGTATTCGTTATTATTGTTTCGTTCTTTTATTTATCTCGTCCCTTATGGGTATTGCCCTTACATAATCTTCCTGTTCCAACACCTGGTGTAGCAGGGTTTTTAGTTCATCAAGGCTCATATCTCCCAGTTTCTTTTCAGGTGTTGATGCACTTAATAAGCTGGCCTCCTGCGGTTCTTTCGCTTCCTGCTCTCCTGTTGTTTCTGTTGGATCCAGGAATAGTCCGGCAGCGTCCAGTATATTCTCATACGTAAAAATCCGGCATCCGGTTCTTACTGCCAGTGCCAGTGCGTCCGAAGTGCGCGAATCTATTTCTACCACATCATTATTGTGGCTGCAAACTAACTTGGCAAAAAAGATGCCTTCTTCCAGCTTATAGATGATTACCTCTGTTAATTCTATGTCAAAAGTTGACATCATACTGGCAAACAGGTCGTGTGTCAGTGGCCTGCTGGGCTGCATACGCTCCAGTGCCACGGCTATAGCCTGTGCTTCAAAACCACCTATCACTATTGGCAAACGCCTCAAACCGTTTATCTCACCTAAAACAACCGCATATGAATGTGTCTGGGTAATACTGTGCGATAATGCGACTATTTCCAATTCAGTTTTTTTCATTTTTCTGTTTCAGCCCCCACGGGAATAATCTCGTAAAGATAGTTAATTTTGATTATGTATTGATGTTAAAATAGTGTTGGTGCGCCTTCATCGGCCTCCTCATCCTGCTCCTCCAACGATACTTCTTTCAATGTGTTATCACCAATTTTAGTGCCTACGGTACGCCAGCCTGTTATGTCTATATGCTCCTGTGCGGCAAATACTTCTTCTGTTAGTTCCGATTTCTTTATACCGGTTTTCAATATCCGCACAGGCTCTGGTTTTGTAGTTACCAATTCCAGGTAGTTGCCTTCGCCCTCTTTTATAAACAGGTATTTGTTTTTAAGTGTCAGTGCTTCAATCTTAAAGCGCTTGGCATAGAAATTACCGGATTTTTTATCGAAATATACTGCTGTTACAGTCCGCTCCGGATTAAACAATTCTATGCGTACCAAATCATCTGTTTCATACCGGTTGGTCAGCTCAAAGTCCGTCAGTTCATAAGTGCCGTCTTTATAGAAGGCAA
>JACFNS010000011.1:13558-16691 GCA_019454705.1 Taibaiella sp.
CTCAGGCATAAAGCTACCCAGCAGCATACCATTTCCATCCTTATTCAGCCTGCCCAGGGTGTCGTCATACCATATTTTTTGTCCGGATAGGGTAGAGCGCCCTTTTTCTTTCAGTTTGATACTGCGTATCGGGTACTTGGTCACCTGGTTGCCTTGCGCGCTGCGCCCTTTTATTTCCAGTGTTTCAAAGTAAAAGTCAAACACTTTTATCCTGGCTTTACTACCGGGCGACAGGGTGATGCTCACCACTTCCGCCTCTCCATTGGGGTTGGCTGTCAGGTAGTGTACTTTACTGTTAGGGTTGCCTTTGGTCAGGTCATACTCCTTGTCGCGGGTTACACCCGTTACATTGAAGCGTTTACCGTATGACACTCCCGATTTACCATCTACATATATCATATTGTAGGTGGTGCGGTCATCGTTCTTTTGCCATATATCCAGGTGGATAATGTCTTTACCCACAAATGATTTCTCGGCCACCTTAGTAACAACCATAGTGCCGTCTTTCTTGAAGACAATAATATTGTCCAAGTCGGAACAATCGAAAGCAAACTCATCTTTTTTCAGCCCTGTGCCTATAAAGCCCTCCTTGTAGTTTACATACAGCTTGGTATTGGCTATAGCCACCGTTGTAGCCTGTATGGTTTCAAAGGGGCGTATCTCTGTCTTACGTTCGCGGCCTTTGCCATACTTTTTCAGCAGGTTGTCGTAATAGCCTATGGCATAATCGTTCAGGTGTTCGATGTTATGCTTTACTTCTTCTATCGAGGCTTCTACACCCTTTATATGCTCATCTGCCTTAAATGAATCAAACTTGGATATACGTTTGATTTTTATTTCGGTCAGGCGAATGATATCGTCCTGCGTTATCTCCCTGCGAAACTTCTTTTTGTATGGTTTCAGCCCGATATCAATAGCTTCCAGCACACCCTCCCAGGTGGTTTCTTCTTCTATATCGCGGTATATGCGTTTTTCTATAAATATCTTCTCCAGCGATGAGTAGTGCCAGTCATTTTCCAGCTCACCCAGCTTTATCTGCAGCTCTTTCAGCAGCAGGGCCTTGGTATGTTCTACTGAATGCTTTAGCAATTGGGTAACGCCTACAAAATGTGGCTTGTCATTGATAATCACACAGGCATTGGGCGAAATGGATATCTCACAATCTGTAAAGGCGTACAGCGCATCAATGGCCTGGTCGCTATCCACACCCGGGGCCAGCTGCACCACTAGTTCCACATCTTTGGCTGTATTATCTACTACACTCTTTATTTTTATTTTACCGTTGTCATTCGCCTTCAGTATGCTGTCTACCAGTTGCCCGGTGGTAATGCCATAGGGCACATCTTTGATGACCAACGTTTTCTTGTCCTCGGTCTCTATTTTGGCTCGTACACGCACCTTGCCGCCACGTTCCCCGTCGTTATAATTGCTCACGTCAATCATACCCCCTGTGGCAAAGTCGGGGTACAGTTCAAACTTCTTGCCCTTCAGGTATTTTATCGATGCTTCTATCAGTTCGCAAAAGTTGTGCGGCAATATTTTAGTGGAAAGCCCCACGGCAATTCCCTCTGCGCCCTGTGCCAGCAGCAGCGGGAATTTCATAGGCAGGGCTACAGGCTCGTTTTTACGGCCATCGTAGCTCAGTTGCCAGTCAGTGGTTTTGGCGTTAAAGGCTACATCCAGTGCAAACTTGGATAAGCGCCCTTCTATATATCGCGGTGCGGCAGCACTGTCACCGGTGCGCACATCACCCCAGTTACCTTGTGTGTCTATCAGCAGGTCTTTCTGCCCCAGGTTGATGATGGCATCTCCTATCGACGCGTCACCATGCGGGTGGTATTGCATGGTTTGGCCTATTACATTCGCTATTTTGTTATAGCGGCCATCGTCCATTTCCTTCATGGCGTGCAGTATCCGGCGTTGCACGGGTTTAAGTCCGTCATCCACCGCGGGTACTGCCCGCTCCAGTATTACATAGCTGGCGTAGTCCAGGAACCAGCTTTCATACATGTCGCTGAGTAATACTGAACTATGCTCTAAATGATTATCCTGTTCCGGCATTGTCTTCTCTGTGTTAAATACAGCACGAGTGCGCTGCAAAAGCGGCTAAAATTAATCAAAATATACCACGCATACCATCCGGTTTTTTCAGATATTTTATCTGTTGATAACAAGCTAAACCATGTTAACAATCGCCATTTATGTTTAATTTACAGGCTAAATCTTACAGATATGAAAAAACTACTCTGCGTATTATCGATAGCCCTGTTGGCAGGAAGTTATAGCGCACATGCTCAGAAAGTAAAACTGCTGGACGGCAGCCTCGATGCCCTTAAGTCCGAAGAAAAATTGAATCTCGAATACGATTACAGCGATATGGGTGTCGGCAAATTTGAAAGTGAAGCCGACTACCTGGCTAAAAAGAAGGCTGACTATGACAAGAAAGAGCCGGGCAGGGGAGACCAGTGGGAAAGCTCATGGAAAGCCGACAGGAAAAACCGTTTTCAACCACAGTTCGAAGAGTTGTTCTCCAAACATAGTGGTATGACTGCGGGTAATATACCCTCTGCTAAATACACCCTTATATTCAAAACCACCTACACTGAGCCGGGGTATAACGTATATGTAACCCGCAAAAATGCAGAGATAGATGGAGAAGCCCTGTTGGTAGAAACAGCCAATAAAAGCAAAGTAATTGCGCGCATGTCCGTACTCAACTGCCCCGGACGCACTTTCGGCGGCAATGACTACGATACCGGAGAGCGCATACAGGAAGCCTACGCCGTAGCCGGCAAAGGCCTGGGCAAATTTTTCAAGGATAAAACGAAATAATGCATATCAGATACAACACAAAAGCCCCTTTCGGGGCTTTTGTGTTGTTAATTACACTAAGCAAATTTAGAAGCATGGATTTGTGCAGTGGCTGCTCCCCTTTAGGGGGTCGGGGGAAAATTATTCCTTCACCACCCGTCCTGCAACCACACCATTCACCTTCACCACATACACACCCGGCACAAGCGTACTCACATCCATTGAGCCATTGAGCCATTGAGGAATTGTACATTTCCTGCCCAGTAAATCTATCAGCTCAATAGTACTACCGGGTTCAACACCCTCAATATGTAAAATACCT
>JACFNS010000012.1:0-10019 GCA_019454705.1 Taibaiella sp.
CGCAATACTTATATCCTTTACCATTCCGCAGCATACCCGTTTCCGCATTGGTGATAAGAATATGCTCAGCCGCATGGGCTTATATACCTATGGATTGTATTTGTATCATACCATCATCATCAGCCTGCTCAGGGTGCTGTACCCGGTGTTGGGCATGAGTACTGACACGGCAGGTGGAGCGGTACTGTTTATCATTATCGCATTGCTGGCCACTATTGGCGTCAGCATAGTGTCTTACTATATATTCGAGCGGCCGTTTTTGAAGTTGAAGAACTGGTTCCGGTGATAGAAACCACTTATCAGCCTATTTAGGCGTTTAGTCTTGCCCTCAATCTATTAACTTTGCCTCGCTTGTAAAGAAATAATTATGATACAGTTTGACAGGTTTTTATTGGAGAATGGATTGAAGGTAATAGTGCACCATGATGCCAATACGCCTATGGTAGCCGTAAACGTACTGTACGATGTAGGTGCCCGCGATGAAGATGAGCAGCGTACAGGCTTCGCCCACCTCTTTGAACACCTGATGTTCGGTGGCTCTGAAAATATTCCCGAATATGACGAGCCTCTGCAAATGGCCGGCGGCGAGAACAACGCCTACACCACCAACGACATTACTAACTATTACATACAACTGCCATTGCAGAATATTGAAACCGCCTTCTGGCTGGAGAGCGACAGGATGAACGCACTGGCTTTCAGCGAAAAGAGCCTGGATGTGCAACGCAAAGTGGTGTGCGAAGAGTTTAAAGAACATTATATCAACAAACCCTATGGCAATGCATGGGATCTGCTGCGCTCATTGGCGTACAAAAGGCACCCCTACAAGTGGATGACCATCGGTAAAAAACTGGAGCATATAGAAGAAGCACAACTACAGGATGTAAAAGACTTTTTCTACAAACACTACCGTCCGGCAAATGCCGTGCTTTGCGTAGCGGGCAATGTAACCACCGAACAGGTGAAAACATTGGCGGAGAAATGGTTTGGTGCTATCCCTTCAGGCGAAAAATATGTGCGCAACCTGGAGCAGGAACCGCAGCAATCGGCACCAAATGAACTGGTGCACGAAGCCGATGTGCCACTGAACGCTATATACAAGGCATGGCATATGGACGGTAGGTTATCGCCCGGCTATTATGCTATAGACCTGGCTACCGAAATAATGGGCAACGGGTTCGCATCAAGACTACACCTGAAACTGGTAAAAGAAAAAAAACTGTTCAGCAATATCAACTGCTACCAGACAGGTAGCCTCGACCCCGGGCTGGTAGTAATAGAAGGGAAAATAGTAGAAGGCCGCACACTTGAGGAAGCTGAAGCCGCCATTAACGAAGAACTGGACAAATTGCTGGCCCTGGGCGTAACGGACGAAGAACTGCAAAAGGCTAAGAATAAAGTAGAAGCGATGATGACCTTTGAAGACATGTCTTTATTGTCGCGTGCCAACAACCTGGCGTTTTACGAACTGCTGGGCGATGCAGCTATGATCAACGATGAGTTGGGCAGGTATAACGCTGTAACGGCAGACTTCCT
The DNA here is from genome assembly GCA_019454705.1 of Taibaiella sp. Lineage (GTDB taxonomy): Bacteria > Bacteroidota > Bacteroidia > Chitinophagales > Chitinophagaceae > UBA5543. The sequence goes on from JACFNS010000012.1 coordinate 1,537, forward strand.
GCTGGAAACAGTAAGAAAAGTCTTTCGCAAAGAGAACAGCAACACATTAATCTATAAAAAGAAGAACGGCTAAAACAATACTATGCTCTTTGAAGGAAAAATAACAACGGACAATACATTCAGCAACCGCATTACCGAACTCTTTGGCATACAGTACCCTATTATACAAGCGGGTATGATATGGGCTTCGGGCTGGAGGTTGGCATCTGCAGTAAGCAATGCTGGTGGACTGGGCCTGATAGGCGCGGGCAGTATGTACCCTGATGTATTGAGAGAGCATATACAAAAATGTAAAGCCGCAACGAGCAAACCTTTCGGTGTCAACCTGCCGTTGTTATATCCTGATATTGATAAACACATTGCCATCATACTGGAAGAGAAAGTACCTGTAGTCTTCACATCTGCCGGCAACCCAAAAACATGGACCAAGACGCTGAAAGATGCGGGCATAAAAGTAGTGCATGTGGTAAGCAGCGCTAAGTTTGCCAAAAAGAGTGAAGATGCAGGAGTGGATGCGGTAGTGGCGGAAGGTTTTGAAGCGGGCGGGCACAACGGCCGCGAAGAGACCACTACACTCTGCCTGATACCCATGGTGCGCGAAGCAGTAAATATACCAGTGATAGCCGCTGGTGGCATTGCCACAGGCCGTGCCATGCTGGCGGTAATGGCATTGGGTGCAGAAGGTGCCCAGGTGGGCAGCCGTTTTGTATGTACGCCTGAGGCCAGCAGCCACCAGAATTTTAAAGATGCCGTAGTAAATGCACAGGAAGGCGATACAGTACTCACCCTGAAAAAACTTACTCCTGTCCGCCTGATAAAAAATGATTTTTATGTAAAAGTAGCAGAGGCTGAAAATGCCTGTGCTACCATAGAGGAACTCAACTCATTACTCGGCCGCGCACGTGCTAAAAAAGGCATGTTTGAAGGCGACCTTACAGAAGGCGAACTGGAGATAGGACAGATAAGCGGACTGATACATGACATAAAGCCTGCAGCACAGGTAGTGGAAGATATCTGGAAAGAGTTTGTGGCTACTGCGGCTAATCCTTTCAGCTATTAAGTTACTGCCTGGTTCTTAATTATACTTTAATCCTTCAACCTGCAGGCAGTGATTTTTGTTATGCAAATAGTAAAATTCATACATTAGTTTTGCATATAGAAACATACAGAGGATGAAATCTCTGCGTCATACATGGCAGAACGCGGTAGGGAATAGCAAAGAGTTCTCTAACGAGCAGAGGATAGTTAACGCTATTCTCCTGATTACCTTTTTTGTTGTTATAGCCTACCTGCTGGCAGGGATATTTGCCATGGACACACATTTTTCGGGTGTAATGCTCTCAATACTGTCAGGCTTATTACTGGTTTTACCCCTCTAATATTACTTGTCAAGGTACCAGCGCAAGACGCAGACTGCCATTATAACTTATGCTATACTTAGCTACGGCGTACTCATTACCAACTACTTCTTCAATTCGGGTATAGACGGCCCTACCCTGATGGTATTCTTCGTGATTTACAACCTGCTTATAGCCATTACCTCGCCCCGGTTGTATATTCTTTGGGTAGGACTGCATATAGCCAGCGTATGCATGCTGCTGTGGTACGAATACAATAACCCCGGCGGAATACCGGGTGTTTATGCCAACCGTGAAGAACGTTTTATTGACATATTCAGCACATATATCATCAGCCTCGGTTGCATATCAGTGGTTACCGGCTATCTGCGTATCAGCTACATAAAACAGCAAAAAAAGACCGCCGAACACGCGCGCAGGATAGAAGTGCAGAGCCGCAAAATATCCATGCAGAACAACAACCTGAAAGCCATCATACAGGAGCGGGATAAACTATTTTCTATTATTTCGCACGATATGCTCGGGCCACTGTCATCCATTCAAAGCTACCTGGAGCTGGTGACAGAAAACCCCGAGCTGGATGAAATGGAAATGAAACAGGAACTGCTCAACCTCACTAAAAACACATCGGGTATGCTGAGAAATATCCTGCAATGGTCGAAGAGCCAGGCACAGGGTGTACAACTGCACAAAACCCGGACCAATATTAACGACATCATCTCGCAGATACTGAATGTACAGCGCTCGATAGCCGCTACCAAAGGTATAGACATAGTGACCAACACAGAAGACGAACTCTATACCATTACCGACCCTGAAATACTGAAACTGGTAGTGCGCAACCTCATTAACAACGCAGTGAAGTTTACACCACAGGGGGGTATCATTACCGTAAGCATAGGGCAGGAAGATAATGGCTGCCTGGTGTCGGTACAGGACACCGGAATAGGTATGACCGAAGAGCAACAGCAAAAACTATTCACTACCGAAGTAAAATCAACCTACGGCACAAGTAATGAAAAGGGCGTAGGACTGGGCCTCAGCCTCAGCAACGAATTTGTAAAACTCCTCGGCGGAAAAATCATGGTACAAAGCAAACCCAACGAGGGCTCTGTATTCAGCGTGTATTTGCCGGCGGCGTGATAAAAGCAACTGTGTATGCCTATCTTAAATATGTATCTTCAAATTTTCTTACTTCTTCTAAAAAAGGCTCCTGCTTTATACCAAGAATTCCTTCAAGTTCCCAATATGCTTCTCTCATCTTTTTACCTTCTTCACTTTGATAGTCCACCCACAGTCTGTTGTTTAGTTGAGGATATCGTTTATATAATTGCATAAGTACAAGGAGGTTACGTCCTTCATCCCAGTATTGAATCATTTTCTCATTTGCCGGTATAAGCTTCCTCTTACGTTGTCGCTTTTTTTCATGATTTGTTTCTACCAGGTAATATTTATCCTTCTCAAACACAAAAGAATAACGGGAACCGGAAAAAGAAGAGCTGTTCTGTTTAATTAAGGTATCCCTGCTATTCTCTACTACCCATGCAACAGCAGTATGAACGCGAATGCTTTCTGTGTATGCGGTGTCATTTTTTACATAAACATAAAAACTACTCATCCTTCTACCATACAATCCAGGTTTTATTTGCGAGTATGTTGTAACAGAACACAAAATAAAAACAAGCAGACAGATTCTAGCCTTCATAGGGACGTACATTTGTTTGTACTATAACGAAATATTGTTGTGATTAGTCTCTCCGCCTTTGTTGGTCGCCTGACCAACAAATATTAGTCTATCAAATCCCCGCCATCCTCTAATAAATTCATATCAATACTATCCATACCTGCTATACCGTCTATAGAGCCGCGTATATGTGCCGAACTCAGCAGTATTTTTTCCAGTTGCTTTTCGCGGGCCTTCCATATCCGCTCCATAGCGTCGCGCTCTTTCTGTATAGATATTTTCATACTCATAAAGCCCTCGCGTATCGCCTTCCATTGCTCGGTAAATTCTGAGCCTGTCAGGTAGTTGTACAGCAGCGTCATTTTATCGCCCTTGTTCTCCTGGCTCTTGGCTACCCCATATACACGTATCACCGTATCGCGCAATAGCTGCGCCACCGCCCTCACCTCGCCGAAACTGCATACCCACACACCATCCCGCTCGCCAAAGCAATCCATATCCTTGGGCATGGCCTGTGTCACCAGCACCGCTATATCAGCGCCCTGCCCGCGCATGTCAGCCTTCAGTTTGTCTATCCAGTCTGCACTGAAGTCTTTGGTCCGTTTACTCTCATAGATAATCTTTCCACATTCCTGCCCCAGGTTGTTGCGCACGGTTTGTATGCAGTCTGCCCCGCGCACGCCCTTACCTACCTCACTTATCTCGTCAAATACGAACGTACCCCTCAGCAGTTCTTCCAGCGCCAGTTCCTGCACCTCGCCCTGCAGCTGCATCGAGCCCTGCTCGGCCTTGCGGCGCATTTCTTCCACCAGTTTCTTCTGGTCTTCCAGTTGCTTTTCGTATTCTTTAAATTTCAGTTGGTTCCTTTCCTCCTCCTGCTTGCGTATGGCATCCGTCAGCCGTACTTTTTCCTCGTTGATGAGGCGCTGCATTTCCAGTTCCAGTTCTTTCTCTTTATCCTGCAGTTGCTGTTCTTTTTTCAGAAATTCAAGTTCTTTCCTCCTCGCCTCGTTCAGTTTGGCCTCGTTATCCGCGTTCTGCTGTTGCAGAAACTTCATCTGTGTTTCATAGTCACTTTCCAGCTTCTTTTTCACCTGCTCCTCTACCTGCGCTGTAAACTTCTTCCGCTCCTCCGCCACAAATTTGTGTATCTCGTCTTCTTTCTGCTGCAGTTGTGTCCTGAATTCGTCTTCCTTCTTCTTCTGCCAGTCCTTCATCTGCGCCCTTAGCTGGTTTTCCACCTCGGCGCGTACCGCATCCGTAGGCTGAAACTCATGGGCGCATTGGGGGCATTTTATCAGTGTGGTCATATATTCCTTATTATTCTCTTATGCTGAAAATACAAAGTTATGAATGATTGGCGGAGGTTATTATTTTTACCTGATATCTGATGGCCATATTGCGATACCCGCTCATATTATTCTGCTGTATAGCGCTGACAGCGCCCGCCCTTGCGCAGGTGCCCGATGCCGCTGTTAAGAGATATCATGATGCCATACAATACCGCCTGAAGCGCAACGACAGCATGGCATATGTGGCCCTGAACGATGCGATACAGAAACACCCTGCTTATGCCGATGCTTACAGCACCCTCGGTTCCTGGTATTTCACTGACAGGAAGTATGCAGCCGCGGTAGATGTATTCGTACGTGCATCCCGCAGTTGCCGCAACGGACAGTCTGCTTTCGCGCTGCCGCTGGCACGTTCCCTCCTGTACGATTATAAACCCACACAGGCGCTGCAACTGGTAGCGGGCAACAGCAGCAGCACCAACAAAGAATGGGATATGCTGCGCAGGCAGGCCACCTTCATGCAAAAGGCCCTGGCCAATCCGCTCAAAGATTCTGTTGTCAATCTAGGTCCCCGCATCAATACCATATACCCCGAACTGCACCCCTTCATTTCCGCCGATACGCAAAAGCTGTACTACACCCGCATGGTGCGCAATGTAGATATGGACTGCTACATGACCATACCCGATAGCTGCGGCGGATGGTTCTCCGGCGGCAACCTGGGCAGCCCGGTCAATACCCCCGACCACGAGGCGGCGCAAACCGTATCGGCCGACGGGCACTACCTGTTTTATATGCGTTGCGACAACCGCAGCGAAAACGGCTGGGACCAGGGCGGTTGCGACCTGTATATGGCTTATACGCCCGACAGTGTATGGTCCATAGGCCAGCCCTTTGGCGCTACCATCAATACCCCTGCCTACGAGGGTATGCCCTGCCTCTCGCCCGACAACCGCGACCTCTACTTCGTCAGCGACCGCGAGGGTGGCTACGGCGGGCTGGATATTTGGGTATCACGTTTTGAAGATGGCCTCTGGCAACTGCCCCGCAACCTCGGGCCGGCTATCAATACCCCGGCCAACGAAACCGCGCCCTTTGTACATATCGATAATAAGACACTCTATTTCTCCAGCAACGGCCACCCCGGCATGGGCGGTGCCGATCTGTATTACTGCCGCCGGGTGAATGATACTGACTGGTCGGCCCCGGTGAATATGGGCTACCCCATCAATTCTACCGGCAACGAGGGCAGCATATCGGTAACTATGGATGGTGGTAAAGCTTATTTCTCCTCCGACCGCGATAGCCTGGAAGGCAACTACGATATATACGAAACCCGCCTGGACGAGAAAGTGCAGCCCGTGCCCGTAGCCGTGCTGCGCGGATATACCTACGACAGCCTTACCAAGGCCAGGCTCAGCCATGGCGCCATCGTCATCAACGATGCCCGCACGGGCGAAAAGCTCTATCGCTTTGTCTCCAATCGCGGCGACGGCAGTTATATGATTACCCTGCCCGTGGGCAAAAACTATACTTACGTTGCCAACCGCATAGGCTATCAACAGGTAACAGGCGATATACTGTTGGCCGATTCAACAGGAGGGCCGCAGCCTGTCAACTTCAGCATATCATTGCTGCCGCAGGGCTATACAGCGCCTATATACGACAGCCTCATACTCACCATCCATTTCCCCATCAACAGCAAAACACTCAGCGACTCCGCCAAAAACATCATACAGTCGGCCATCACCCCCTGGCTGGGCGAGCAGGGATTTGTACTGATGGTAAACGGCTATACCGACAATACCGGCACCCCTATGCTCAACGAAGAATTATCGGCCATGCGCGCCAAACTGGTGGCTGACGAAATACTGGGCTATGGCCTAAGCGAATTCTCAGTTACCTCCCAGGGCTGGGGCGAAGCCGCCCCCGTAGCCTCCAACGACACTGAAATAGGCCGCGATTTGAACCGAAGGGTGGAAGTGGTGATAAGGAGGTGATATTAAGTCTAAATGTTAGCCCCATAGTACCGTCATCATGAGGAGCATAGCGACGTGATGATCTCCTGAGCATAAGAAGTGCTGCTGCATTTAAGTAATCTCGTCATGGCGAGGAGTGCAACGACGTGGCCATCTAACCCCGCGAGTTACTCACGTATGGACAAGATTGCTTCATCCGTATCTGCATTCGCCGATACTACTTCGCAATGACGTAGGTGGCGGGTACGGTACAAGAAGGCTATGCACATATCCCGCACTGCATTCTTGAGGGGAAGACCTACTTATTATGAGTTATATGTATCGAATGGGTAGTTACAGTGGTTGTTGTGCTGCTAGTAGTAAAACCAGTCAAGGTATTGCTACTATATGTGCTCTTTATTGAGTTTACGATGTTTTGTAATAGCGGAGTATTATTAGTATTTTCTATTTCTTGTCGCAGTTGCTGTATATACTCTTTAAAATCATTGGAAAACACGTTAACGTTAAGGATTCTTACGGTAACACCTTCATCCTGACGTACTTCAAATAAGTCTTTCGTATTTCCCTTATATATGTCGTGTCTAATATTCCCCGTATTGCTAGGCATAAATGAATGCATCATGCCATGTCGATAATAAATACCAAGGATGTTTATGGCATCAGCATCGTAGTTACAAGGAAAATAATTTTGATACTTTATCGCATAGTCAATATTAACTTGAGTAGCACTTTTATTCCCACTTTCTTGTAAGATATATCCGATAAAATCCAAACTACTCAAAATGAGCATCGCTGTGGGTACTGCACAGGTATATTTGTGTTCAGGTTTTTGTATTTTGTCTAATTCCAGTAAATCCCCCAGCACGTAGTCAATTGTGCTATTAAATAGCGACAAAGCTTCACTTCTCAATTTTTCGGTTTCCATTTATTTACGTTTTACTATAACTCATTTACATATAATAGACGTTTATCTATACAAAAAGGTTGGTTATTCATTGTACCACTGTCCCAAGAGTACAAGTCAAACAGAGCAGGGGCATTGGGACAATGCGATTAATCTTAATGTTTCTCCAAGCTATCATATTTAAAGTAAAGTTTTATGTCATAAGGCTTGCTAATACTTGAAGATAAATTAATAGAGGAAAATTTGTATTGTACGTTAATCAATTCATTATCATCCAATTCTTTTATTTTTTCATAGTTTATATTGTATATAAAAGAGTGAAACAAGTTCAATACAGCTGTTTTGTCTTTTGGCTTATTTTGTAACAGATATGAGATACTTGGAGGAATAAATATTTGTGCAACGATATTCCCAAAGGAAATCACAAGTGTGTATTTTGGGATATAACCGTCAGGCTCACTCTCTATTTTGGCTCTATACAAATGTGCACCAGGTGATGCAAACTTCTTGCCAAGGACAGTAATAAACACTATAGGAAATTGGAAACCAAGGATAAAGTTATTTTCCTTTTTTCTCAGAAATTCAATAATATGTTTGTGTTCAATAACATCATTCTTGGGTAGCAAACTCATAGCTATTTTGAGTAGAGCCTTGTATACAAATATGGGCTTATGATTTGGGAGTCTAAATGTTACAATCAGGGTTTTGTTCTTGTCATCAATTTGTATGTCATTTTCATTTCCAATAACGATCTTTCTATGTCCTTCGTTGGTATACTCAATTGTCGTAGTAGTTAAATTATCCCCACCGATAGATCTAGATTGAAAAACAGGAACGCTCTTTTTGCCCTCAACCCCTAACATAGTGAAATATGGCCTAAAGAAAGTTGCTAGATGGCTTTCATATGCGCTGAAAATTCTAGTATTACATGTATCGCATTCATCTGCGGTTATCCTATTATTTCTTCCCAATAGCTCCGGGATAATATGAGCACGTGTATTAAAACCGACAGTTGGTTCTGATTGATCACAGAAACGGCATTTTTTTATACCATTGTTGCCATTGATATTTTGTTTAAGCAATTCATATACTTTATTGAAATATTCTGGGTCCTCTTTCTCCATAAATCATAAATTTACGATACTTGAATTGTTTTTAGTTTAATTGGTCAATATGTCCAGTTGCCCCCCCGTTGGCGCAAGAATGCCGCACGGCTCTGTGTAGAGCGTTCTTGTGCCGTACTCGCGTAATGCCTAGCACAAGAAC
>JACFNS010000012.1:10029-16677 GCA_019454705.1 Taibaiella sp.
CTGCATTCTTGCGCTAACCAAAGACAATTGAGTAACCTTTAACCCGTTGGGCGTAGCCTCTGTCTACGTCCTGGTGGAGTCAAGTCTCGTGACTTGCGGGCTTGCCTATACTGTACATAAACCCATACGTGAGATGCGTCCCGATAGCTATCGGGAGTGCCCGCCATGACCCCGAATGACTCGGGGCAGGCAAGAGAATAGTATATTTTAATGCCTGATTAACTCAAAAATACGTATATTTGCTATTGTAGTCCCGACACTTCGGGGTTGTAGTAAATTCGAATGTATTTACGTAAATCCCGGCATCTGTCCCGAGCCGTTCGGGAGTCCGGGACTATAATAAAACCATTGCTATGCCCCCACCAATCATACCCCCACAACAAGACATAAATAGAACTACCATACAGCCACGCCCGCAAAGCGTGGCTTTTTATTATTTGTTAACCCACGAGACTATATGCCCGGGGTTAACAATAGTTAACAAACCGGTTGTAAAAAACTTATTATCAATGCATTGCAAAGAGATGATATTGCTAACAGTTAAACCCGCTTATTGCATGGTTAACAATCCGAACCCCAGTGAGCTCTATGAAACCAATAAAAAGACATCAAATGAATAAAAATCACAGCACCAAATCGTACAATCCTGATAATCCTCAAATCCTGGCAATCCTGATTCAGACAAAAATGGCATCAACCGAACGCAGTGAGTTAGACGAGGCAATTGAAAAAGACATGGATAATGGAGGCAATCCGGAACACCTACCCCGCCAAAGCGGTGAAAACCACATTACATCACAAAAATTACCAATATGCAACCTGTTCAAACCTTTCCTTTTTTTTCTACTTTTACCACCTGTAATATTATAAACAAGACCGGTTATGGCGTATCAATTGTTAAAAGGTAAAAAAGGTATCATCTTCGGCGCGTTAGACGAGCGTTCCATCGCATGGAAAACAGCCCTGCGCGTATGCGAAGAAGGTGGGGAAATAGTGTTGACCAACGCACCCATAGCATTGCGCATGGGCAAGATCAACGAACTGGCACAACAGTGTAACAACGCACAGGTGATACCCGCCGACGCTACATCGGTAGAAGACCTGGAAAACCTGCTGAACAAAAGCATGGAAATACTGGGTGGCAAGCTGGACTTTGTACTGCACTCCATAGGTATGTCGCCAAATGTGCGCAAGGCCATACCATATACCAATACCAATTACGACAACTTCCTGAAGACATTAGATATATCAGCCCTGTCGCTGCACAAGCTGCTGCAAAGCTGCATGAAGCTGGACGCAGTGAAAGAATGGGGCTCTGTAGTGGCGCTTACGTATATCGCCGCGCAGCGCACCTTCCCCGGCTACAACGATATGGCCGAGGCCAAGGCGCTGATGGAGAGCATAGCCCGCAGCTTTGGCTACCACTACGGCTTCGCCAAAAAGGTAAGGGTAAACACCATTTCCCAGTCGCCCACAATTACTACGGCCGGTTCAGGTGTATCGGGTTTCGATGCTTTCTTTGAATATGCCAACAAAATGTCGCCGCTGGGCAATGCCTCGTCGGATGACTGCGCCAACTACTGCGTATCTATGTTCAGCGACCTGACACGCATGGTAACCATGCAAAACCTGTTCCACGACGGGGGCTTCTCCAACACGGGTGTCAGCCAGGCAATAGTGGAAGAAATGCAGAAAGCCGCAGGGGTTTCCGGCAGTTAAAAACCATTGTGCGGCGGCAATATTCCCGCACAACAAGACGTTAATGATATATGCTGAAAAAAATCCTTACCGGTATTAGCCTTACATGTTTCACAGCCTTACCGGCCATAGCGCAGGTAGCAGGCGGGCAAAGGGCTATGGAGTACCTGAGGCTGCCCAATGCACCGCATATCACTGCGCTGGGCGGCATGAACGTATCTAACCCCGATAAGGATATCAGCTTCGCCCTGCAGAACCCATCTTTGATGCGCCCGGGCCTGCACAACAACCTGGGACTGAATTTCAATGCCTATTACTCCGGTGTCAGTATTGCCAACCTAAACTATGGCTATCATATACCTAAGCTGGAAACATCATTTGTGCTGGCTGTGCAGTACCTCAACTATGGCAGCTTCATGCAGACGGATAACCTGGGCAACCAAATGGGTGAGTTCAGGGCTAATGATTATGCTTTTACTATAGGTGCTTCCCGCCAATACCTCAACAAATGGCGCTACGGCGCTTCGCTCAAGTGGGCACAGTCGACCTTGTTTGATAAAAGCGCTTATGCAGCATTGGCTGATGTGGGCATCACCTATATGGACACCGCCAGCCTGATAACCATAGGCGCTGTAGCCAAAAACATGGGCGTGATGCTGAAGAAGTATAACCCCAACAATCCCGCCGAGCCCCTGCCTTTCGACCTTCAGTTGGGTATTACCAAACGGTTCAGGTACGTGCCCCTGCGCCTGATAGCTACCCTGCACCACCTGTACGAGTGGGATATCCGCTACGAGAACCCGGTGGACAGGGAAAACAACAACCTCTTTGGCAATACAGATACTACTGAAAAGGAGAAAACCTACTTTACAGATAAGCTGTTCAGGCATTTCATATTTGGTGCTGAAATACTGATAGGCAAAAGGTTATTAGTAAGCGCATCTTACAACCACATGCGCCGCTCAGAGCTGATGATACGTGATAAGACCGGCATGGCGGGCTTTGCCTACGGTGTTGGTATCGACCTGAACAAATTCCAGGTACATTTCGCCCGCTCGCATTACCATATAGCAGGCGCTTATAATGAGTTCGGTCTGAATATCGCGCTCAATAAATTAGTAGGTATCGGCAAATTCGGCAATAAGATACATTGGAGCGATACCTACCCCGACTGGGAGTTTTACTCAATCCCGCCTACTGCTGCTCCCGCTGATGTTTCGGGAAATTAAACAGGATGGACGTCAGCACCGGCACAATGAATATGGCTATGCTGAGGAAAGAGGTAACGATGTCTCCCCATACCGTAGGGTGTTCGCCCAGCGGCAGGTGCTTACCTTGAGATTCCAGGCAAGATTGCGGCCCTTCAAGAAACAGGGCGAAGCCGGAACAAGGATAAAAATGCGCTACCATAGATAGTGTCAGCTTCAGGCCCAGTATACCGATGACTGTATAGGCGCACACGCTCAGGAAGGGGTATTTTTCCATCAGGCGTACAAAGCCCTGCGCTACGAAACGCATAGCCAATATACCAATGAACACGCCCACCCATATCAGGATGATGTTATTGGTATAAGCGTTGGCGGCTATCACATTGTCTATGGAGAACGCCAGGTCCATCAGTTCTACCAATATCACGGTTGACCAGAAGGGGCCGAACGCACCCAGGGTCTTGCGGTACAGCCAGCTCTTTTTCTTGCGGTCCAGTTCTTCTGCTATGGTTTGCGGGTCTTCATCTTCCTTCTTCTTCTTGGTGAAGAAGTATTTGATAGCCAGTATCAGCAGGTATATACCACCTACGGGTTTGAACCACCATATCTGTATCAGCAATGCGGCAAAAAGTAAACATATACCCCTGAAGACATAGGCGCCAATGATACCATACTTAAGAGCCTTCTTGCGTTGGTCTTTGGGCAGGTCCAGCACCATAGTAGCCAGCACGGCGGCATTGTCCACAGATAGCAGGCTCTCTATCAGTATCAGGTTGAGAATAACGGTGAGCGATGGTACGGGCTTATCAATTATCTGCTGAAACAGTTCCTGAAGATTATCCATTGAGCACTACTTTGACGGCAAGTTCTTTTCAAAAAACAGTGCAAAGATACCATATAATGTAACCCAACAGTTACCACATTATATTATTTCAGCAATTTATAATGTGCCTTGTTGCCACCCAAAGACCGGACTTCCAGCAGGTAACAGCCTGCGGGTAAATTAGTAGCCGGTATATACACTTGCCCACTTGAGGTGGCGTTCCATATACGCCTTCCACTAATATCGAATAGTTGCAATACAGCACCCGGCAGCAGGTTCTCTACATACCACCCTTCTGATGCGGGGTTGGGGTAAATCGCTGGTTCCTGTAATACTGCATCATCTATTGATAACAGGTTAGGGTCGTATTGAGTAGTGCCTGTCTTATTGATGATATGGTCTTCAGGGTCTACTACAACGCTTGTGATGATATCTCCCCAATTAAATTTCAGGTAATTGGCGGTATCTGTAATGTTGATAGTGACTGTAGTGTCGCCATTTGCGGTGTTCAGCTTCAACTGCAATGGCATTTGAAAAGCCTTTACCGATGGGTGCGACGTGGTCTGTGTCACCTTCACCAACGTCATGCCCAGGTATTGCGCCCACTTAACGGAAAAGGTGGGATAACCCTGCCCGTATATCCACTGCCTGAAAAAACTGTCCAGTGGTTTGCCGTAGGTTTGTTGCATCACCTGTTGCAGGTCGGACGTAACGGCAGTGCCGTACTTGTATTGTTGCTGGTAGGCACGCAATCCTAGGAAGTACAGGCTGTCCTGCGGAGCCATGTAGCGTAGCATGTGCGCGACAGCTGCGCCTTTGTAGTAAGTAAGCCTGCCGTCGAATATCCTGTTCACATTGGTGGTGTCGTTCACCCATACGCTGCCGCCGGCTTGCGTCATCACCTGGTTGAACACGGATGTACGTGTAGCCTTAGCCGCGGCACTACCCCAGTAGTGTTCCAGGTAGAGTTGTTCCGTATAAGTAGCCATGCCCTCGCTCAGCCATATATCTTCCCACTTGCCATAGGTCACGCTGTTGCCCCACCACTGGTGCGCCAGTTCATGCGCGATGAGTGTGGTACGTATATTGGGCGTACTCATAAAGGTCATAGTCTGGTGCTCCATACCGCCAGATAGTATAGTCATGCAGTGCCCGTACTTCTCCTGGTGAAAGGGATATTTTCCAAACACTTTAGAAAAATGGTCTATCATCAGGCCCGTACTATCCAATAGTGATTTTGTGTTGGGAGTAAAAAATGCAGCACTGTCATAGTAGTAGTTCTGTACCAGCATAGAATCGTTACTCCCGTCGGTGAAATGCATATAGTAGCTATACTCTTTGTAAGGGGCTACTGCTACGCAAATAAGGTAATAGTCTATCGGGTAATTGGTTTCCCATTCGTAGCGGAGTTTATTACCCGGCAGAGAAGTAGTATTCAGTAACAGTCCATTGCTGCCCGCCTTTAATGTATCATCCACAGTCAGCCACATGGTTACCGAGTCAATCTTATCTTGTATAGATTGTTTAGAAGGCCACCAGTCGTCAGCAAACAGGTCGTCGCTGAGTGAATACATCAATTTGGTGCCTGAGGGCAAGCTAATATTGTGCAGGCCTCCTGTGAAGAACTGGCCGTTGCCTCCCGGTGCAGTACCATGATAAAACACCTGAACGGTAAAGTCGGTATTGGCAGCCAGGGGAGTATTAAGGGTCACTTTCCTGACAGCACCTGTGCTGCTTATGTTTGTATTCAGTTGTCCGTTTATCTTCAGCGAGTCTATTGTCATCGCGTTGTGCAGTTCAAATGCATACAGCCCGAAGTTGGCTATGTTGGTCCTGGCATAAGTGGTGACATCGCCGCTTACGTATGTAGAAGTATTTGTAAGCGAAAGGTTGAATTTCAACCCTTTTACATCATAGTCATTCTCTTCCGGCGTCGCTACGGTTGTCTTATGCTGCGCCCGGCTCTTGCTGCCTGAGCAATAGTTTGCATAACTATTGGTTGACACAAAATTTATTAAAGACAGGATGGCTAAAAACAGAAGTTTCATGCTATGTATTTTATAATCGTATTAATTTCTTTGAAGTTAGTTTATTTCCGCCATTCATCACGTGCAGAATGTATATGCCGCGGGACAAGCCGCCGGTTGGTATTGATGCTCCAAAATTATTGGTCAACTTACTGCTCCATACTGTTTTGCCACTCATGTCCACCAGCATCAGTTCATCACCTGTTTTCACATTTACTATATACCATGTCTCGGTTGCGGGGTTGGGATATACAAATAATCCTTCTGCAGGGTGACTGATGCCTAAAGAATAATCCCTGCTGACAGTTGCCTTGTCCAATATAGTATTACGCGGGTCGAAGATAATATCGTCTATTACTCTGTCCATCTGCATATAGGTAGATTGTGTCATGCCACTGCCCAGCCTGACGGTAGTATCGCCCATGCGGGATAGCAGTTTGATTTCAACAGGAACATCAAAATAAGGCACTGATTCCGGGTTGGTGCCTTGCTGCTGTATATCCAGTAACAGCTTGCCGTCAACATAATTCCAACTGATGTCATATACCGGGTAACCTTCGCCGTATATCCATTGAGCAAAAAACGTGTCGAGGTTGATGCCGGATAGCTCTTCTGCTACCTGTTTAAAGTCTTCAGTACCTGCATTTCCTCCGGCGTATCTGTTCAAAAAGGTTTTGAGTATATCGAAGAACACTTGATCGTTGTTGATATAAAACCTGAGCGTGTGCAATACGGCAGAAGCTTTCAGGTAAGACAGGCGCCCGTCAAATATCCTGTACGGATTGGCAGTATCATTTTCTTTCAAATAAATGCTGCCACCTGTGTTGGTGTCGCTGAAAATGCGTTCGTGTACGCGAAGCATGTAACTATATGCCGTTTGTTCATCCCTGTA
>JACFNS010000013.1 GCA_019454705.1 Taibaiella sp.
CTTCGGCCTGGGTGAAGTGGGCGCTATATCCTACTATGATGTTACGTTGGAGAGTATGATGGCAGAACTGGATAATAAACGCGCTGCCATTGAACGATACGCCATGACCAATCCGGAGCGCTTCTGGCATTTTCTGCACCACCTAATGCCGGGGCAAAACTTCCTGATGGCGGCGCTGGACATAGCAGCCTGGGACCTGTTTGCCAAAATGCGTGGCAAACCTTTGTACGAAGTATTGGGGTTGAAATGGGAAAATACGCCTATTACCGATTATACCATCGGTATTGACACACCTGATAAAATGCTGCAAAAGCTGAAAGAAAATCCCTGGCCGCTGTATAAAGTGAAGATGGGCCGGCCTGATGATATAGATATCGTTCGCGCTATACGCAATAATACAAATGCCGCTATAAGGGTAGATGCCAATGAGGGCTGGAACTTTGAAGAAGCAAAACAGATATTGCCGGAATTAGTAAAACTGGGAGTGCATATGGTGGAACAGCCCCTGCACCGCGATGCTACAGAAGAACAAAAGGAATTGAAAGCCATATCCCCACTACCACTATTTGCCGACGAAAGCTGCCGGGAAGAAAAGGATGTTCGTCCCTGTGCGGAAGGGTTTCATGGTGTCAATATAAAATTAACCAAGTGTGGCGGTATCACACCTGCACTAAGGATGATAGATGAAGCAAAAAAACTGGGATTAAAAACCATGATAGGCGCTATGTGCGAGGCCACAATCGGCTCGGCTGCTATAGCCAACCTGCTGCCTCTGCTGGACGAGGTAGATGCTGACGGCCCGCTGTTGCTGAAGGAAGACATGGCTAACGGCCTGACATATAGCAACGGCATCATCAACCTGAGCGGCGAACCGGGATTGGGAGTACGGTTTACAGGGAAAAAGTTTGAAAAATAAATCGGGGCTCTATTTCTATTTTTGCTACTTATGCAGGTACAGGATAATATCTCGCTAAGACCATATAATACATTCGGCATAGATGCTCAAGCCGAATATTTCATGCAACTGACCGATACAAACCAGTTAGCAGAAATAGCTACATCATGGCACGGTGAAAAACATGTGATAGGTGGGGGCAGTAATATACTACTTACAAAGGATGTAGAGGGTATCACCATCCTGAATTGCCTGAAAGGGATTGAACAGGTAAAAGAAGACGAAAACCATGTATGGCTGAAAGTGGCATCTGGCGAAGTATGGCATGAGTTGGTGATGTATGCGATTGACCATGAATGGGCAGGTATAGAAAACCTGGCTTTAATACCCGGAACAGTAGGCGCAGCTCCCATGCAGAATATAGGCGCTTACGGTGTGGAGGTAAAAGAAGCAATAGAGGAAGTAACATGTTGGCACTGGGAAGAACAACGGTATATAACGCTTAACAATGCGCAATGCCGGTTTGGATATAGGGACAGCATATTCAAGCACGAACTGAAAGGCAAGGTATTTATTACGTATGTCGTGTTCAGGCTGAATAAAAGAGCAACGTTTAACACGTCTTACGGAGCTATCAGCCAGCAGCTGGAAAAAATGGGCGTTACAGAATTATCGATAAAGGCCATCGCTGATGCCGTGATAGCCATACGCAGCAGTAAGCTACCGGATCCTAAATTGATGGGTAACGCTGGGAGTTTTTTTAAAAACCCCTCTGTCAGCAAGCTGCAATATGACAAACTACAGCTACAATATCCCGGCATACCGTCATACCCTATTGACGATACTCATGTAAAGGTACCTGCGGGATGGTTGATAGAACAGTGCGGACTGAAAGGATATTTAGCAGGGAATACCGCTGTTCACGATAAGCAGGCGCTGGTATTGGTGAATAAAGGACAGGCCAAGGGCAAAGAAGTATGGGAACTATCGGAAAAGGTTCTTCAAACTGTGCAACAAAAATTTGGTATTACTTTGGAGCGGGAAGTGCAGGTGTGGTAATTATACTTCGTCACTGTTTGCTAATGGCACAGTAATATAGAAAGTAGTGCCCTTGCCGGGTTGGGTTTCAAATCGTATCGTTCCTTTCCAAAACTCAATAATCTTTTTTGTCATAGCCAATCCAAGGCCGGTGCCTGAAGTCTTGGTAGTGAAGTAAGGTTGGAAAATCCTACCCACTGCTTCACCCTCGATACCTGTTCCATTATCTGTGAAAGCAATCAGCGCGTCGTCGCCTTCCTTGCTTAAACTCACTTCTACCATGCCTTCACGTTCCGCAGGTATAGCCTGTACCGCATTCTCCAACAGGTTGTTGAATACACGTAATAACTGGCTCTTATCTGTATACACGTATAGTTTTTCTGCAAATGGTTTGAAACTTACAGTCACTTCGCTTTGATTTTTATACAGGTCAACTGTGCGTTGCAACAACTCGTTCAGGTCAAATTTTTCCGGGCGTGCCTCCGGCATCTTGGCGAAATCAGAAAACTCTGACGCGATATAGGAGAGGTTGTTGATTTGCTCTATCAGCGATTCTGACACCTTTTTAGCGAGTTCGTTAACATTTGGGTAGTTGTTACTCAAAGCCTGTTGCAGGTATTGTATATTCAGTTTCATGGGGGTAAGGGGGTTTTTAATTTCGTGCGCTACCTGTTGCGCCATTTCGCGCCAGGCTCCTTCTCGTTCGCTCTGTGCCAGTAAGCGTGCATTCTCTTCCGCTTTCTTCACCATCTTGTTGTACTCGTTTACCAACAATCCTATTTCATCGTCATAGGGCCAGCTCACAGGTTCATTTTTGCTCAGGCTGAAACGGCTGAAACTTTTTATTACTATACTAAGTGATTTAGTAATCCAGCGTGTGATAAATACCGTAAGTACACCTGAAAAAAGGAATACAAACGCATACAGGTTTATAAGACCGACCAATATGCTTGATATCTGAAAATTCAATTCCTTCCCAGATGAGAAGAACGGCACATTTATATAACCAAGAGTCAACCCATCTTTATTACGTATAGGTTTATAACATGATACATAAGATAATTTGCCGATGTACTCATCCTGTATCAGGAACTGGTTGCCGTGTTCGTTCAATTCATAATATGCATCGGGCGGAATAATCCGTGCAAATAAATTACGGTCATAAATATCTTCTTGTGAGGTAACATTCAATACCCCGCTGGCATGATAAATATTGATATCAATCTTTTGTGCATTAGACAGGCTGGTTATAAAATAGCGAAATGCCGTTGAAGCAGCCAGCCTGTTATACTCGTTATTTCCGTTGTCAGCCTTATTTTCTTTAAGATATTGCAATGTGGCTCGCTCAACTAATTGCATTACCAATTGCTGTTTTCTTCGGCTGTTTTGTTTGTACTGAAACGTAAAAAATAATATTGTAATCAGACCAATAATGATGAAAGAAATAAACACTATGCCCAGAAACGAGATATGTATTCGTCGGCGCAAAGTAAAATTTACCAGCTTCTCCTGCTTACCACTCCTGAGTACGAACAATAAATAAATGCGATAGAACACCGATATGAGCGAGAGCACCATCTGCATGCCAAACAAGTAAGAAAACAAGGTTATACTTTCTAACCATAACCTGTGATAACGAATAACAAATACCGTTTTATCGCCTTGTCTGTATTGCAGTTCAGAAGAACCTGAATACTCTGTGAACCTGTATTCTCCGGTAACAGTGTCAGACAGATAGGTTGGGAAATTATAATCGGTGGTTTGTGTCAGCAGCCTGTTGTTAACGTAAACAGCATATGAATACCCTTCTTCGTTTCTGCTGCCCACCACAGTTCCCGGTTGCAAAAGCTCCGGATAAACAGTTTCTCCCGTTGCTTCTTTAACAGCCATATCAATGAATACGAAACCAATAACTTCTGCGCGCCCTGTATCTGCCTGTGTAATTGGGATCTGCGCCAGGTAATATCTTCCCTCCTGTGCATTCTCACGATAATATAAATGTCTTGTAAGGGTTGGTTCTCCTGTTCTAACCTGCGCTACAAGAGTATTATAACTAAGGGTATCATTATTGTACAGACTCCTGCCCTTATCGTCAAAAATGAGCAGGCGAGATTGATACTTATTCATGTGCCCACCCAAATACAACGCATCAAACCTTTCATCTATTTCTTTTCTGCCATTTTTATCAGGGTGAAGAATAAATGATTTCAGCACAGGATCATCAACAATGTTATCTGATACTGCTCTGAAAGTAAACTCTGTCACATCGTCCCTCTGTTGCAAGGCTTTTTCGGCAAATGCCAATCTAGCATCTCGCTCTTTAACATAGTTGAAATACTGTAGTATGCCGGTGCTGAATGCGAATATGAAAGCACACCAGAATATCATTTGAGGAGAGTAGAGGTCTGAAACAGGCTGCAACTGAGGAATATCCAGCAGTATGATAAATATAACCAGGCCCAGCAATAAGAGGTATGAAACAAGTAGCGGCGTCACTGTATCGCTTGCCCATATCATTATCACACCCATAGCAGCCATTAGCAAATACTTCAGCCAGTTATTAGCTATTAATATCCTGAGCTGTACGCTGAACAAGTAACCGACCATAAAGGAGGTAACTGTGATGACAGCTACAATAAATAAGCCGGTAATAGTATAAGTAGATATCGTATAGAAATGACTTACATCGAAAGAAATATTAGAGTCGGTAATAAGTGAGCTGACAATATTGATGTAACCAAACGAATAAAGAAAAAATGCTACGATCACAACTATCGACAACAAAAATTTCATGCCTGATGAGAAGTTGATATCCTTCAATATATCGTATCGTGCATGACGGACAATGAATATGACTATCCACAAAAACAGCAACGCATTCAGCAACAGTTGCCCAAGGGAACTAAGCATTGTACTACTGGCATATAATTGCGGCCTGAACAGAGGCAATACATCCAGATTGAAAGGCAGACCGAACTGATATGTAAGTAGCCTGAACACCCCAAGGACAACAACCAGCAACAAGAAGCCGTGCCAGAAGGATTTATTACGGGTATAATATGTAGTAATTAACTGGAACCAAAATATTGTAATCAACAGGCCTGTAAGTATAAGTCCTATAATTGCAATACCGGGGGGCCACTCCGGCAAGGTGTCCGGGTTGAACTGCAAGTGAAAAACAGACTTGCCATTACTATTGACAACAGGATAACTACCCGGGATTCTCCTGGGAGAAACGACCGTATTCAAGGGAATGTAGGGTGCTGCTTCAAAAGAAGAATGCAGGTAGGTATTTTCAAACGGATATGTGGTAACAATAGGAAAAAGAACTACTAGTTTTTGTTCAGGCTTTGTACTGTCCAACTGCAGACACACTTTCACAAATTTTCCTCTTTCGGTATAGTACAAACCCTCTTCTCCAATAGGTGCGGGCGGACGATCGCAATCAGCCAGCAGTTTATTGGTATTCCAAAAGATAATGGTGTCGTTCCGATAGGCATACAGGCTGTAAGGTTGCCCCACGAGCCTGTCTACATCATATCCTTCCAGTGTACCTTCAAATATTCTGGCAACGAGCCCGTCATTGTTTAGAAGCAGGGCAAATGCATCTTCTTTTTGCTGTAAATCGCGCTGAACAGCAGCAGCCATGCTGGCGGGCGTTACCGACCGACGAGCCTGGTAATAACGAGCGATTGCCAGCCCCCACAACAGCAGAGCCAGTAGCAGCCAACCTTTGTATGGATAGCGTTTGAACACTCAGTTATTCTATTTCTTTTGCCCTGTTCCATAAGGCGTCCATTTCCTCCAGCGTCATATCCTTCAATGCCTTATGTTGTTCAGCGGCCATATTTTCAATATACTGAAAACGGCGTATGAATTTTTTATTGGTTTTTTCCAACGCCTGTTCAGGGTCTACATTTACAAAGCGTGCATAGTTCACCAATGCGAATATCACGTCTCCAAATTCTTCTTCTATCTTTTCTTCCCGGCCAATATCTACAGCTTCGTACAATTCCTGTATTTCTTCGTCTACTTTCTCCCTTACCTGCTCCACCGTATCCCATTCAAAACCCACTTGCCTGGTCTTGCCTTGCAAGCGCAATGCTTTTACTACGGCAGGCAGCGATTGCGGCACACCGCTTAATATTGATTTCTTGCCTTCTTTCAGCTTCAACTGTTCCCAGTTCTGCTCTACCTGTTGCGCATCTGCCACCTGCACATGGCTGTATATATGCGGGTGACGGGATACCAGTTTATTGCACACCCCTTCTATCACATCATCCAGTGTAAAGAGGTTTTTCTCCGAACCTATCTTGCTATAAAAGATAATATGCAACAGTAAATCACCCAGTTCTTCTTTTATACCCTGCCAGTCGTCTTCTGTTATCGCATCAGCAAGTTCGTAGGTTTCTTCTATGGTCTGAATCCTCAATGTTTGCGCTGTCTGCTTTTTGTCCCAGGGGCATTGCTCCCTCAGTTCATCCATTATTCTCCTCAGCCTTTCCAGCGATTTTGCGTACTCCATGCTGTCTATTTTTCCTGCCATTTATATCCGTCCACATTTAATCCCGTTAATTTCAATACACGATATACCACGGTGTAAGCCACTTCTTCCATCGTTTGCGGACTGCTGTAAAACGATGGTGTTGCCGGGCAAATAATACCCCCGGCCTCTGTTACAGCGGTCATATTTTTTAGTTGTATCAAATTGTATGGTGTTTCGCGCACTACGCATATCAACATCCTGCGTTCTTTCAGCATTACATCGGCGGCACGTGTCACCAGGTCGTTACTGATACCGGAGGCTATACGCCCAACAGTGCCCATACTACAGGGGCAAATAATCAATGCTTCGTAAGTAGAACTGCCCGATGCGAAGGGTGCCATAAAATCATTTTTCCCCCATACTTTGAAAGGGTAATCTTTATAGGCTTCATTACCTAACTCGTATTGCCACACTGTATAGGCATTGTCCGACCATACCACACTCACCTCCTCCAACTGGTCGCCCAATTGCTGCAATTTATCCAGTAACACTTTGGCATAAATAGCCCCACTGGCACCCGTAACCGCCACAGCCAACTTCATATGTTTATATTATATAATTATCACAAGACTTTAACAAAGCTACATGGAAATAATCGTAAATTCGTAGGATTGAACTATTTGAATATGAAACAGGTAATGACGATACTGCTGGCGTTTATACTCTTTGCCGGCACAGCATTTGCAGGTGAAAAAGGTAAGGATGGCATCAACTGGATGACATGGGACGAGGTGCAGGTGGCCATGAAGAAACAACCTAAAAAAGTGTGGGTAGATGTATATACCGACTGGTGCGGCTGGTGCAAGGTGATGGACCGTAAAACATTCAGTAACCCGGATGTTATTAAGTACATGAACGAACATTTTTACGCGGTAAAATTCAACGCTGAATCAAAGGAAGACGTAATGTTCATGGGCAAAAAATACAGCTTTGCGCCCGAGCATAATGCCAACGAACTGGCTGCAAAACTGATGAACGGGCAGATGTCTTACCCGACTTTTGTGTTTATGGAGGAAAACTTCCTTAACCATTCACCCATACCAGGCTACCAGCCGGTACCCCAAATGGAACTGATATTGAAATACCTGGCCGAGGGCAAATACAAAACTGTAAAGTTCGACGAATACAGCAAAAATTTCCAACCAACATGGAAAGAAGGCGAACAAGCCCCTGTTAAAAGCTAGTTTAATTTGGCAAGGCATCACTGCTCCACAATATGCCTCATGTCAGATTTATAGAATTTACAAATACTCGTCAGCCCGCAGCGCTCACACTTTGGCCTGCGGGCTACGCATGTATAGCGGCCATGCAGTATCAGCCAGTGGTGCGCCTTGTGTATCAGTTCTTCGGGAATATTGGCCACTAATTGTTTCTCAGCCTGCAACACGTTTTTAGCGTTGGTAGTCAGCCCTATCCTTGCCGATACACGAAACACATGCGTATCTACTGCCATATTGGGTTGTTCAAATATCACTGAGGTAATAACATTAGCTGTTTTACGGCCAACTCCCGGCAATTTCACTAACTCTTCTACAGTATCCGGCACTTCGCCATTGTAATCCTCTACCAGCATTTTGGCCATACCCATCAGGTGGCGGGTTTTGTTGTTGGCAAATGTTACGCTGCGTATCAGTGGTTCTATATCTTCAAACTCAGCTTTAGCCAATAACTCCGGCGTAGGGAACTGCTTAAACAATTCGGGCGTAACTATATTCACACGCTTATCCGTACATTGGGCGGAAAGTATAACAGCCACCAGCAATTCGTAGGGATTCCTATAGTGCAGTTCTGTTTCTGCCACAGGCATATGTTCCTGAAACCAGTCTATAACGTATTGATACCGTTCCTTTTTAGTCATAGAAAAAACCCGTTATTCTGCCTGCAAAATAACGGGTTCAGTTTATTTATTACCAATCATTATTTCTTGCCACCTTCCGGTTCAAAGTCCAGCACGGCCGAATTCATACAAAAACGCTTGTAAGTAGGCGCGGGTCCATCGTCAAATATATGCCCCAGGTGAGAATCGCAACGGCCGCAGGTCACTTCGGTACGTACCATGCCGTGGCTGCGGTCTTCTGTATAGTTCACGCTGTTGGGCCTGATGGCTTCGAAAAAGCTGGGCCAGCCGCAACTACTGGCAAATTTTGCATCTGATTTAAACAAGTGATTGCCGCATATAGCGCAATAGTAATCGCCTTTAGTGTCAGTATTCCAATACTCGCCGGAGAATGCCCATTCAGTGCCCTTTTCACGGGCTATGTGGTACACTTCTTTAGATAATATCTTCTTCCATTCTCCATCACTTACATTCAGTTTGGAAGTATCTGTACGCGAGTAGTGAGGGTTACCCTCTTTTGTATGATCCATAGTTTGTTTTTTTTGAGCGTTGGTGCATTGCGTAAACAACAGGCAGCCGCACAGCATGATAAAAATACTTGAAAACCGCATAAGCATCGTTTTATATATTCAGAACTAATTACGTTGTATAGACGTAAATAGTTTGAAAACTCTGTTAAAGCTTTGTAAAGTTCGTGATTATGACAAGAATCATGCTCTATAGGGCTATCAATGATTATTTTTACACCCTCATGGAACCTACATACATCAGTGCAGAAGAAGCGGTTAATATTGTCAATAGCGGCGAAAGAGTATTTATACACGGCAGTGCAGCAACCCCCCTGCATATAGTAGAGGCATTGCTCAATAGGGCCGGACAAATAAGGGATATCGAACTGGTATCTATCAGTACGTTGGGCAAAATAGACTGGAACCATCCTGAAGTGAAGGAAAGTTTTTACCTCAATTCATTATTCGTGTCGGCCAATGTACGCGATTGGGTGAACAGCCCATATGGCGACTATGTGCCGGTATTCCTCAGCGAAATACCCAACCTCTTTAAGAACGGCATCCTGCCCCTGGACACTGCAATAGTACATGTATCTGCGCCTGATAAACATGGGTACTGTACACTGGGCACATCGGTAGATGCCACCTGGACGGCTGTACGAACCGCCAAAAAAGTGATTGCACAGGTAAACCCAAAAATGCCACGTACCCACGGCGATACACAGGTACATATATCTAAGTTTACCGCAATGGTATGGCACGAGGCTGCACTACCC
The DNA here is from genome assembly GCA_019454705.1 of Taibaiella sp. Lineage (GTDB taxonomy): Bacteria > Bacteroidota > Bacteroidia > Chitinophagales > Chitinophagaceae > UBA5543. The sequence continues at coordinate 9,602 of JACFNS010000013.1, forward strand.
GAGGTGGATTATGCCTGCAAAATGGACGAGGCATCGCTGAAGATAGGCGAACATGTTGCCAGCCTCATAGAAGATGGCTCTACCCTGCAAATGGGTATAGGTTGTATACCTGATGCCGTATTAAGGTGCCTTAATAATCATAGAGGACTTGGCATACATACCGAAATGTTTTCAGACGGGGTAATACCCTTGGTAGAAAGTGGGGTAATAACTAACGAGTACAAAAAGATACGCCCGGGCAAATTAGTGAGCACATTTACCATTGGCACACGCAAACTGTACGACTTTGTAGATGATAACCCCAATATCACTTTCATGGACGTATCATATGTAAACGATACCGCCATCATACGCAAAAACCCTAAGGTGGTAGCCATCAACAGTGCGCTGGAAATAGACCTGACCGGGCAGATATGCGCTGATTCGCTGGGCACTTACCAATATTCAGGCATAGGCGGGCAGATGGACTTTATGCGCGGCGCATCGCTATCCCCCGGCGGTAAACCTATTATCGCACTACCATCCGTTACAAGCAAAGGCGTGTCCCGCATCACACCATTCCTGAAACAAGGAGCAGGCGTGGTGACTACACGTGGGCACGTACATTATGTAGTGACCGAATACGGTGTGGTAAACCTCTATGGCAGGAATATGGAGCAACGAGCCAAAGCGCTCATCAGCATAGCCCACCCCAACCATAGGGAGGAATTGGAACGTGCGTTCTACAGCAGGTTTGAGCGGGTATAACTTTCTCAATATTGCTTCTTTGATGTAGCAAGTGCCGGGTAAACTACTCGGCACTTGCTACAGATACGCATTTCCTGCAATAAAGTCAAGCGTAGTTCTCACGTTTTTTAACCAAACCTATTTATCTAACATTGTGCATACGCTTCGGGCGTTTCTATTAACTAATAAAACATGCACTGCAATGAACAGATATCCCATATTCATCAACACAATGTTATGTATAGCAACACTGCTATTGACACAGTCCTGCTATTCTGTACGCATAGCATCCAAGCACGCCATACCTGAGCCCAATGTGATGCCCGAGGGTGAGGGGTACTGGCGGGACAAACAGGTGTATACCCTGGACACAACTGTAAAACTGAAAATACTGGAATCGGAAGCAACTGTATTAGACCTCTGTCCAGATGGCTTTCATAGTGTTGAATACAAAGTAACCTTAGGGCATGTATTGCTCAGTGGTATTACCCTGGGCAAAACGAAAAAAATAAAACTGAAATGTAATTGTGTAAAACCCCAATAACAGAATAGCTATGGCAATAACATCCACACACCTCGTCAGCAATTGGGATACGTTTCATCAAAATGGGCCTTTCCCTGCAAAAATGGTTTTGAGCACTAAACCGGAGGCCAGGCACATCATACCTGTAGTGATAGACAGGTATAACGATACGGCAGATGAAATACGCAGGCTGATAGGAGATGCAGTCACTAACAATGAACGTTTCAGGCCATACGGCTCTACATGGTCGCTCAACAACATAGCACACCAGCAAGACAGGATGCACCATAATGCATTTATGAATATAAAAATGGACATAGCTCCTGCGGATGTCCACCAGTTGTCGCCATATGCTGCCGATAACCTCTTCTTCTTCCAATGTGGTAATACCATTAAAGAAATATCCCGCTACCTGTTCGACAAAGGAAAATCGCTAAAAACAAGTGGAGCCAGCAACGGGCAAACCATTGCAGGCGGCATTTCTACGGGCATCCATGGCTCGGCAATAGATGTCGGCTCTGTACAAGATTACGTGGTGGGCATCAATCTAATCACCGGACCTGCATCAACAGACGTGGTATATATAGAACGCCATACAAAACCTGCGCTCAATAATGCCTTTGCCGCGAAAATAAAATCGAGGGTTATACGCAATGATGAGCTTTTTAATGCAGCATTGGTGGGTTTGGGTTCTTTCGGTTTTATACACGGGGTTGTATTGGAGGCGGAAAATCTCTTCCTGCTGAAACGCTATGTGAAATATATTAAGAGAACAGAAGCGCTTGACCTGGCAGAGAATATGGACTTCCCTAACTCCACGTTTTTTATCCCATCAGAGAAAGACAGCAACGGCAATCCTTTACGGCCATACCATTTTAAAGTGTATGTAAACCCCTACAATCCCAATGAGGATTATGTAGCCGAGGTGATATATAAGAAACCATTTACGCCGGGATACCCTGATCCTATTCCATCCGTAAGAAAGGCGGTGTATAAGGAACTGCCTGATTTTATGGTAATGCTGGCAGCAAAATATAATAGGGTGATACCACTCATTATCAATGCCATGAAAAGCACGTTGTTCCCCACGCTCGACTCAGAAGCAACAGGAACATTAGGTGAAATTTTCTGGGATTCGCTGCACAAGGGTAAGGCATTCGCAGTAACAATAGGTATTGATAACAAAGCCACCACCAAAGCGCTCGATACATTCCTGCACTTTGTAAACACCGAGGGGCCTGTGCCGGGTGCTATCGCATTCAGGTTTGTAAAGGCAACGGAAGCCACGCTGGGTTTTACTAAATATCCGATTACTTGTATACTGGAAATGGATGGAGTGCTGTGGGACAACGGGCCGGGCATTATCAGCTATAACAAATTTCTGACGAGATTCATTGAGGTATTTCAGCAGGCTAATATTTCGTTCACCATGCACTGGGGCAAAAATGCCGACTGGACATTCCCCGGCCTGGTTGATTATATGTTCGGCAATAAGAAGAATGAATGGATAAACGCCCGCTGCGCTTTGCTGACACAACAGATGGCAGATGTATTCTCCAATGACTTTTTAGACAGTACAGGCCTATCCAATTATAATACTGCTGCTAACCCGGCGCTTATCGTATCGCTTGACAAAAGCGGCGCTGTTGACCCAACGGTATAACATCATACAACAAAAATGCAGGCGCTATGATATAACAGCCTGCATTTCCATACTTTGCTTTTATAGTGCTTCAGTGTACTTCTTAAAATTATCCAATATCGCCTGCCAGCCAACTTGCTGCATCTCTACAGGGTTCTCATTTTCAGCATCAAAGTTCGTAGTTACCTGAGTTGTATCTCCCGTTGTTTGGAAAGTAGTGCTCACCCTCCTGCCATCGCTCATAGTATAGCTGATCAGCTCATTAGGTTTTACCTCATCGTAAACACCTTCGAAGTCGAAGCCAAAGCTTCCGTCTTTGGCTTCCATTCTGTATTTGAAAGAACCGCCAACCCGCAGGTCATTCTCGGCAGTTGGTGTGTGCCAATCGGGACTGGCACTGTTCCACTGTGTTACATGCTGGGGTTCATTCCACGCTGCCCATATATTTTCTATCGGGGCCTGTACATTAGCCGATACGGTAATTACTGTTGTATTTTCTGACATGATAAATTGTTTTATTGATTGAATAATATAGTTCTATTGCTCTGATATTTCTTTTACCTTTTGCAGCGCTTTTGGGAAAGCGTCAGCAAAATAACCTTTGTGTTCATCCACAATGTCCAGTTCTACCTCCAGTTCTGTTTTGCCATTTGTATCTTTCAGCTTATAATTTTCCATAGCTCCTGCCCAGTCCTTTACTTTTTCGCTGGTAGTGTCTTCCACGCCATCATTTACCATGCCCAGGTGCCTGAACGACATATACTCATTTGGTATGTTATCCGCAATTTCCGACACCATGCCACTGCCTTTACCATCTGTGAACAGAACTTTACTTCCTTTCTTCCAGTCCGTTTCTACCGTAGAACCCTCGCTGAATACGGCAGTCCATTTGCGGTAATTCTCACCGTCCCACAACGCATTCCATACTTTTCCCTTTGGTGCGTTGATTATGGTATTAAATTTCAACTTTTCCATAATGCTTGTTTTTTAGTTACAGTTATTATTTACAATACAAAAGTGGGGTAAATTAAGTTCGCACAGAGGGTGGTACAGCGACAAATTTGAGGGGGATTCAGGCATAAAAAAACCGCCCGGAGAAACTAGGCGGCTTAATCAAACAATATCATTCTTATATCACTACTATCTCGTGATAACTGTTCCTATTGAAATATTGCTGTGCAAATCCCTGCACCTCTGCGGCAGTTATAGATTTATATATCAGCACATTGCGATTGAAGTGGTTGATGTCCAGGCCGTTAAGTATCAAAGTACGCCAGCGCTGTATAATCTGGAACGGGCCGTCCAGGTCACCTAATAAGTTACCAAGCAGGTAATTTTTTACCAGCAGCAGTTCTTCTTCTTCAGGCTGTTCATTGCAGAGGAGGTCCATCTCATGGTATATTTCCTTAACCGCATTTTCTATTACAGCCCTGCCTACTTCTGTATGTATTATCAGTGAGCCTCCATGCTGCATAGACGACATGCTGCTGTATATTCCGTAAGTATAGCCTTTGTCTTCGCGGATATTAGCCATGAGCCTGCTACCAAAGTAGCCGCCAAACAGTGTGTTGACTACTACCATCGGCGCAAAGTCGGGGTGGTGCCTGTTGGGGAACAGCCTCCCTATACGTATGGCACCCTGTACACCATGCTCATCATTCATGAAATGCTGCTTCAGTTCAGTAGCTGTCTGCAAATCAAAAGACAACTCAGCTGCCTGTGTTTTTACTATGGTAGTTCTGCCAAAAATTTCATTCACCCACTTGGTTTCCTGTTCGCCGATGTTACCTGCCATAAATATTTTCACAGCCGACAGGTCGTAGTGTTGTTTATAAAATGCCTGCAGGTCTTCCCTATACAGGCCTTCTATACTATCCTGGCGTGTAAAACGGCCGTAAGGATGATTTTCGCCGAACAGCAGTGCATCTATTTTCTGGTTGGCAACAAACTCACACTCACGCAGGCTGACCAGCAGGCGCTGTATTGTGTTCTGTTTATAAATGTCTATCTCCTCCTGCGGAAATACTGAATCCGTGAGCATTTCGTGCACAACCGGCAGCAGTTGCGGCAGGTGTTTAGCCAGGCAGTAGAGAGAAACTATTGCATAGTCGTTGCCGGGCCGCACCTTTATAGTTGCTCCGTAATACTCAAATGCCTCGTTGATTTGCTGCGCCGTACGCTTAGACGTTCCGTTTTTCAGCAATGCCGCTACGGCATTGGCTACGCCCTGCTTTTGTTCGTACCATATTCCGGCCGGGAAAGCCCAATCCACTTCCACTACATCCTGCACACCGGCATTCAGCCAGTAGAGCGGAATCCCATTGTCCAGTACATGCGTATTTACAGGTGGCAGCTTGTAGTCAAACTCTATCGCATCGTGTATTTGTGGTGGTGTTTTCCTGTCTAGCATCGTTCTGTTTTTAAAATCGCTTTATAAACAATAATTAATCCTGTATGAACAAAGAACGTAGTTCATCAGCATCTTTGGGGTGCATCTTGCCACCCAGTATCAGCCTTACCTGCCTGCGGCGTAGCGCACCTTCATACATCTTTTGCTCCTCTTCCGTTTCGGGTACCAACTGCGGTACTTTGCGAGGTTTGCCGTTGGGGTCCAGCGCTACAAAGGTTGCGTATGCCTCATTGGTCAGGTATTTGTACTGGGCCGACAGGTCTTCGCCCCATACCCTCAGGTATATCTCCATGGAGGTATTAAAGGCACGTACCACTTTAGACTCTATAGTCAGTACATTCCCCAGTTTAATTGGGTTATTAAAAGAAATATTGTCCATGGACGCTGTAACCACCGGGCAATTGCAGTGCTTTTGTGCAGCTATGGCCGCCGCTATATCCATCCAGTGCATCAACTTACCGCCCATCAGGTTGCCCAGTGTATTGGTATCATTGGGCAGCACCAACTCCGACATGATTACATGACTGTCTTTCGGGTGTTTATCTTTCATATAATATTTTTAAGACCGTGCAAAGGTAGGTTGTTTCCGCTCCCCTCGGTATTGATTATTTCCATACGTGGTTAAACCGTACGCCAAATGTGTACCACCTGCCTGGCATAGGTACTGTACCCACTTCTTTGTATTGCGTATCCAGCAGGTTATTCACGTCCACATACAGTAGTATATTTTTCACCATATAGCCAATACGAGCATCTACCAGTGTGTAATCGTTGGCGTTGATGCGGTAGAGATACCTGTAAGCTATATTAAGCTGCACCCGTTGCCAGAGAGTCGAAGTTAACTTTATGGTAGCCTGGTGTCTTAGTGCTTCTATTGCGTATTTTGATATCTCATTAGTTGGGGCATCTATTACCGGGTTCAGGTAAGTGTAGTTGGCGTTCCATACCATATCCATATTCTCACTGAAACCCATTGCCTCGCTCATATGAAAGTTGGCCAGTAACGATATACCCTGTGTATTGATGGTCTGGAAATTTTGCGGCTGCCAGGGGTCGGTATTTACTGCACGTACCCAGTCAATAAAGTCTGCCGACCGGCGGTAGAAGTAAGACGCACGGGCAAAGATGGAGTTGTTGCTATATTGCAAGCCACCCTCTGCATAATAGGCATATTCAGGTTTCAGCTGTGCGTTGCCTATGTTGGCAGGGCCTTTGTAATACAGGTCGGTATAAGTAGGCAGGCGCTGCCCCGATGTTGCATTCGCAAACAATTTCCAGTTCTTTGCCACATAAAAGCCGGCGTCAATACCGGGAAAAACTTCCCAATCGTAATCACTGTTTTTGTTGGCGTACAATCCTACACCCGCATTCAACCTGTCAGAGAAATAATGTTTGTACTCTGCAAATATGCCCAGGTTGTTCCTGTTCCTTTTACCCAGGTTGGTGCTGTTGATATATTCCGCCCTGTACTCTACGCCCGCACCTACTATACCATTCTTTGTTTTGTATGCGCCCTGCACCTCGCCAGTCACCACATTGGTTTCGTGTATGTTGTGGTAAAGTTCAGGTTTCTGTTTTACGAATATGTAATCATCATTGTTGTACCTGTAACTGATACGCGGGCTGATAGTGAGTTTGCTATTGGGTTGATAATTGTACCGTATGCTACCTATTGCAGTTTCTACTTCTTCAGTTGATTCTT
>JACFNS010000014.1 GCA_019454705.1 Taibaiella sp.
CCCTGATATGGCGAGAAATGGGCATAGAAAGCGTGGGCGAACTGGAATATGCCTGCAACGAAAACAGGCTGGCACAGTTCAAAGGTTTTGGCGCTAAAACACAGGAGAGCATATTGCAGAGTATAGCCTTTATACGCCTGAACCAGAACTACAGGCTATGGGCTGAAGTAGAAACACTGGCGAACACATTAGTATCGCAACTGAGCAGGGTGAACCCTGGCAAAAAATTTGAACTGTCGGGAGAGGTACGCAGGCAGATGCCTACTATAGAATTTATTGACATCATTACCGATGCGGATGCTGCTACCTTGCAAAAACAGTTTGGCGTAACACAGGGAGTAACTACTAACCTTGACGGAAATATACTGCATGTAGATGCCCCTAACCAACCGGCGATAAGATTGTTCCTGACCGATAAGGGCAATTTTTATCAAACGCTGTTTGTTCATTCCGCTTCGCAGGAATTTGTGACTGTATTTGAAGCTAAATATGAAATGCTGTCAGCACCGGCAAGTGAGGAAGAAATATTCAGTGCCAATAAGCTGCCCTATATTATATCTCCACTACGGGAGAAGGCGGCTATACTGGAAAAAGCCGCTGCTAATCAATTGCCCCAACTGATACAACCCCAAGACATCAAAGGCATTATACACAGCCACAGTACCTGGAGTGACGGCGCGGAAACCATAGAGAAGATGGCTAAGACGGCAATAGAAAAAGGGTATGAATACTTAGTCATCAGCGACCACTCACAATCGGCCTACTACGCCAATGGGTTGACGCCGGAACGTATAGCCAAGCAGCATATTGAAATTGACGCGCTGAACGCACAACTGGCACCATTCAGAATATTTAAAAGCATAGAAGCCGATATACTGAACGATGGCAGGTTGGACTATAACGACGACATACTGAATACATTCGACCTGGTGATAGCCTCTGTACACAGCAACCTGAAGATGACCGAGGAGAAAGCGATGGAGCGTGTGCTGGCCGCCATACGCAACCCCTATACCACTATATTGGGGCACCCTACGGGCAGGCTGCTGTTATCGCGCGAGGGCTACCCGCTGGACCATAAACTGATAATAGACGAATGCGTGAAGCATAACGTAGTGATAGAAATAAACGCCCACCCGCGCAGGCTGGACCTGGACTGGCAATGGATAAGCTATGCCATAGAAGCTGGTGCGCTGCTGAGTATAGACCCCGATGCACACGCAGTAGCAGGATACCACGATGTATATTATGGCGTGCTGTCCGCACAAAAAGGCGGTCTGACCAAAGACCGTAACCTGAGCAGTTTTTCGTTGAAGGAGTTTGAGACGTACCTGGCGGGATTGAAGAAATTATAATTATCGTACGATTTCAAACTAACCTTTTAACAGAGCTTTAAAAAACGATATCGTACTTTTGTACTGTTTTCATGGTGATAGGGTTTATAGGGGCTGATCCGTTCTCGGATCGGCTTTTTTTATTTGTATGATTCGTGGCATCACGTTATTCCAGCATATCATCATAAAATTCCCCTTCGGTGATTTTGACAGAGTCTTTACCATCAATAGTAAAAGCAGTTCCTTCAAACTTTCCGGTCAGCAAAACCTGTCCGTTTACCACATCTCTTTGGGTAACGGTAATGCTGCCACTGCCGCGTGTTGATGTGATTTGAAACAACTTACCATTCGCATCCTGGTAATGGAAAAAACTACCTTTTTCCGAAGTAATATCAAAAGTACCTGCGGCCCCACTGTAAGGCACATTGGCCGACACCACAGGATAATCACCATCACCTTTCCCTGCCAGCAGAATGCGCTCAGCACCCCATGTGTTTATCTTGGTAGTAGCAGACCACTGTACGCCATCGGCCTTCAGCCGCAGGTATGCCTGTGTGGTTGCAGGTGTCACTACGGGATCAACATCTTCAATCCGGTTGCAGGACACAGATACTGCTGTTAATAGTAGCAAAGCAGAACATTGTACCATGTAATTTCTCATCCTATATGTATTTTATGTACGAATAATAATTCCTGAAATTAGTTTAAATTTCTTTGAAGGGGCCGTACCTCCTGCAAAAACCTGGTTGGAAATGATGCAAATAAAAAAGGGTTTCAAACGTCAATCGCCTGAAACCCTTTACTGTGTAGTGACCGCGTCAGGATTCAAACCTGAAACCTTCTGATCCGTAGTCAGATGCTCTATTCAGTTGAGCTACGCAGCCATCCCTTTTTGAATTGGGACTGCAAAGATAAGGGCATTATCTCATTTTGCAAAGCATTTTTTTAAGGTTTCACGGCGGGGCTTTTATTACTTTGCAGCCGTAAAAGAATACCGGGTATGGATATAGAAATATGGTCGATAGGCAAGGAGAACGAGGCTTTTATTGAGCCCGGGATTCAGTATTATTTTAAGAAAACCCGTCCCTACAATCCCGTACAACTGGTGACCCTGCAACTGCCCAAAAAAGCCGCCACTACCGATATTGAGCTCACCAAACAGCGGGAAGAAGAACTGATATTAAAAAAAATACAACCACATCATTACCTGGTGTTGCTGGACGAGCGGGGCAAACAGCTCACCTCGCCACAGTGGGCGCAGCAGTTTCAGCAGTGTATGAACAATGGGGTCAAGACATTGGTTATACTCATTGGCGGGGCATACGGCGTGTCCGACAAGCTGAAAAAAGAAGCTAAACAAGTGTGGTCATTGTCGCAACTGGTATTTCCCCACCAGTTGGTGCGGCTCATAGTGGCCGAACAGGTTTATCGCGCATTCAGTATCTTGCACAACAGCCCGTACCACCATTCTTAATTAACGAACATGAGCATTACCATAATTATTATAGCTATTACAGTCATTGTGTCATTAGTGGCCTTCAGCAACGAAGAGTTGCTGAACAAGCTGATATTTTACCCTGCGCAAATGAATACACCGGGTGAATATTACAGGTTCATAACCGCCGGGTTGATACATGCTGATTTCATCCACCTGTTCTTCAATATGTATGTGCTGTATATTTTTGGGGAGAATGTGGAATATGTATATACCGCTTATATAGGTAAGCCCTACCTGTTTGGAGTAATGTATTTTTTGGCACTTATTGCTGCATCCCTGCCGTCATTTGCCAAACATAGGGATAATTATTACTACCGTGCACTGGGGGCATCGGGGGCCGTAGCGGCTGTATTGTTTTCATTTGTTTATTACGCACCATGGACTAAGCTATACCTGTTTGGCGTATTGCCTATACCTGCAATTATCTTCGCAGCATTGTACCTTATATATTCGGCTTATGCAGCTAAGAAAGGACGAGATAATGTAGGGCATGATGCGCATTTTTGGGGAGCAGTTTTCGGCTTCGTGTTCACAATCATTTTTGACCCCAGTCATGGCCAGGTATTTATCCAGCAGGCGCTCAGCCCCAGGTTTTAGTTGACGGTTGCTATAATAACTCCGTGAGTGGCGGGCTGTATTTTAAACCTTTCGTCCAGGCGGTGGCCCGCTACCCACACTATGCGTTTGTTGCTCTCCAGCACCCATACGTTTTCTTTCTCGTGTAGTGGTATTTTCTTGTCGATGAAATAGCGGCTGAGTTTCTTCTTCTTCATGCCCATGCCCAGGGGGTAAAAGTAATCGCCTTGTTTCCATCTGCGCAGTATCAACGGCTGCTCCAGTTTGCCTGCATCTATGTATGCTATATTATCATCAGCAGGTATAGTGGCGGGCACAGGCATATGCCTGAACTTGAACTGGCGAGTGCCTGCACGAAGTGTGATGGGAATATTTTCGATAGTAATAAAATCAGCTTGTCGCGTATCGAATACGGTGATAATCAGAAAATCCCTGTCGCGGATGATGCGGTGCGTAGGCGATATCAGGTAATGCCCGCTCTCTGAGGAAAGCAGGCCGATGATATCCTGCACCTGCCCTGTGGCAAAACCGAATGGCTTGAACAACTCATAACATATAGTATGCAGGGGGCTGCGTTTTTGCAACTTCTTTACCGCTACATAATAATCCTTACCACGTAGTTCCAACAGTTTCTTTCTTTCCTGCTCAATTGCTTTCAGGTACAGCTCTTCAGCATCAGCAAAGCGTTGGATGCTGTTGTTGAGGCTGCTGATAACATTAGGGAAGGATTGCTCTATAACAGGCAGTATGTTCAGCCTGATATCGTTGCGGGTATATTTATCACTGGCGTTCGATGCATCTTCGCGATAGGGTACCCGCTCTTGTTGTACATAAGCGGTAATATCCTTTTTAGAAGCAAAGAGCAATGGGCGGATTATTTTTCCGTTCCATGGCAGTATACCATGCAACCCGCTGATGCCTGTCCCTTTGAAGAGGTTCATCAGCAATGTTTCTGCATTGTCGTTGGCATGGTGTGCTGTAGCAATGGCAGCATAGTTATGCTGACTTCTTATTTGCTCCAACCATTCGTAGCGGAGAATGCGGGCGGTTTCCTGCACGCCTTTTTTCCACTGCTCCACTTTGGCCGCGGTGTTAAAACGTACATTGTGAAACTCAATATTATGTTCTGTACACCAGGTACGTACATGTTCTTCGTCTTTATCAGCTTCTTCGCCACGTAGCTGAAAGTTGCAGTGTGCTATTGCAAAGGGTATTGCACTTTGCTGAAACAGGTATGCCATTACCATCGAATCGGAGCCGGCGCTGACTGCCAGCAATACGGGTTGCTGCAAGGTGTTGAAACCATTGCGCCGCCAGTTGTCCTGAAACTTTTTTAGTAATGACATCTTAAAATGTAAGCTCTTCGTATGCGCTTCTCAGTTCGCTGTAAGTATGGTTGTCACCTGCTTTTTTGCTCTGCTCCAGTCCCTGTTCGTACACTGATATGGCTTTTTCTTCGTCGCCCAGGCGCTCCAGCAATTTGGCGTAATGATAGTACGTAGCCAGGTAAGCAGGGTCGAAAGTCATATTTTTTTTAAATAGTTCGCCTGCATGCACATCATCACCAAGCTTTATATATTCTAAAGCCAGGGCGTGGTTCAGGAAACAATCGTCGGGCGACTGCTGCAGAAATGCTTTTATTTTTTCAATCCTGTCTGACATAACTATATGCAAAGGTATAAAAAATAACAGGCTGCCGACGGCAGCCTGTTTCAGTATTGTTGAGTATTTATTATTTAGCTATCACTACTCTCGACTGCAATTTTGCATTGCTGCCATCTGCAGTGGTGTATAGTACGGTATATGCACCATTGCTAAGGGCCGAAGTATTCAGCACTACAGTTGATGAGTTTACCTCTTGTTGCAGTACCACTCTGCCCATCATATCTACAAGCCTTATGGTGCCATTAGCCCGTGCCAGGCCACTAAGCGAGACATATAGTTGCTCTGCCGCAGGATTGGGGTGTACCATAATTTCAGGTTGCGTATTTACTTCAGTTACAGCAGCCGGCCACATCACGTTAAAGTATTGGGTAAATCCGCAACCAAAGTCACCATTGAAATAGCCGGTAAGCGGCACAGGGATTACAGATACTTTCCTGTACAGGTTCAGTTCGCCTCGTCCATCACCGGGGCTGGCCCACCAATACAATCCGTTGCAACCTGCGTCCTCTACTTCCAGCTTATACATGCCGGGGTTCAGTGTGAATGAATCGCGGTATGTAGTGCTCGGAGCGCAGTTATTTCTTTGTGCTACTATATTGTTGGTTGTCAGGTCAACAACTTTCCAGCTCGTCTGGCTGATACCAACACCGCCAATACCGGAGTTGGTCCTCATCTCAACCCACAGATCAACAGGCAGGTTGATAGCTGCCTTAAAGTTAGATGTCAGTTTGTTGTTAGTGGCGTCACCATCTGCGCTGCCATTTACTTCTACTATCTCTACATTGAATGTATTTGTGTTGCCGGTTGCACTTTGCAGGTCGGTCATCAGTCCCAGCTCTATATCAGCCGTTTCCAACGATGCCAGGGAGCCGTTCCATGTATATTCTTTCTGCCCTTTGGTATTCACCTCGTACCTGAACTTAATAGATGTAATAGTAGTGCTGCCTGTGTTCTGCACTTTTACAATCGGTTTGCCGGTAAAAGGATTGAAACGGAAATGCGTTTCATGGTCGCTGGGCGCGATGATGTCTTCCAGCGATGCATCTAAGCTCTTGTTGAATGCACCATAGTGTATAACAGCTGACTGGATATTGTAGCTGCCCCAAGACCTGTTTTGCAAGGTCACTGAACCTGTATAAGCTTCAAAGTCCACATCCAGGTTGAAGTTATTACCTGGAGTTAAGCCGGCTAATTTATGCCTGTTGGGGAATGCAATATCACCGGGGCACCAGTTGCCACGGTCATACACCCATGTACCTGATTGCGGGTAGATATGGTTGAACCCACAGTCATCCCTCCAAATATCTGTCTTGTCAAACTTATTGCCGTTCAGTTCTACTTCGTAAAACTTCTTGCAGAACTCAGAGCAACCATTGTCATCGTTGCCATGGCCGGTTATCATGAACAGCAATTCTGAGAACTGTGTGCCATTAGGAACCGGGAATGTTTTAGTATCTACTTTGTTCTCAATATACTGTGAGGGGGAATTGTCGCCAAACCTGGAGCCTGTAGCCCACGCCCTATCTATATCAATCACATTACGTGGAGGCGTACCCTCTATAAAATCGAAACGGACATCGGCAGTAAAGCCCCATGAATAGCCTGAATAGAATATGCGTACAGTAGCGCTGTCTTTCAACTGGTTGTAAAAGTCAGTCACGTCAAACACATAACGCTGCTTGTATGTCCAGGGGGTGCGGGCGTATGATGCATTAGCATATGGTGTTATGAAACGTCCTATCTCCAGCGTATCACCCGTTTTGGTCATGATGAACATATGCACATCATAATCCCAGTCCCCGCAGTATTGAGGGTTGCCCGGGCATTGATATTTACCCAAGGTAAAATTCATCAGTATCTTCCTGTAGGAAACAGAACCATCCGGAAATTCTACAGTAGTATCAAAAGCGCCGTAGTGGTTCATTTGCAGGCCGGCAAATGATTGAACCTTGGTAGTATCGCCGGGCGCGGCAGATACAAATGCCGCTAACAACATAGCGGGAAGCAGTGCCAGTAATCTCTTCATATATCTCAATTAAGCCTGTAAAGCTAACAAAACATTAAGAGAGATTACTTATTGTCATTTTTCAGATAGGACAAGCTGTGGATATTTATTCCGCTTCTTTATCATGTTGCTGCACCGATGCAATGGCAGACAGGCATTGCGGGCAAAGGCAGTCAGTATATTGCTCCCGGAGACGGGCGAGGGTTTCGCCCGTCAATTGGTATTGCTCGCACCAGCACCCTGCTACGGGTGCGGTGCAGGTAAATTCAGTATGGCACTTTGAACATTGCTTGGTGGCCATCTATCCCATATTGTGGAACACCTGCTGCACGTCATCGTCCTGCTCCAGGCGCTCTATCAGTTTCGATACATCATCAGCCTGTTCATCAGTTACTTCAACGGTGTTCAATGGTATCCATTCCAGTTCGGCGGAGAGGGGTGTAAGGCCTTTTTCTTCCAGCGCTTTCTGCATATTACCAAAGTCGCTGAAACCGCACCTGATAACCAGGTGGCCTTCGCTGTCTTCGCCCATTTCTTCCAGGCCTGCGTCTATCAGTTCCAGTTCCAGGTCTTCCTGGCTGATACCTTCTTTATTAAGCTTGAACACCCCCAGGTGCTTGAACATAAAGCCTACCGAGCCGCTGTTGCCCAGGTTGCCGCCACCTTTGTTGAAGTGCGAGCGGACGTTGGCCACCGTACGGGTAGTATTATCCGTAGCCGTTTCCACCAGCAGGGCTATACCATGAGGGCCGTAGCCTTCGTACAATACCTGCTCGTAGCTGCTGGTGTCCTTACCCAATGCGTTTTTGATGGCACCTTCGATACGGTCCTTCGGCATGTTTACCGACTTGGCATTTTGTATGATACGGCGCAGCGTGGGGTTGGTATCGGGGTCGGGGCCGCCCGACTTTACAGCAATGTTTATCTCTTTACCTATACGGGTAAACTGCTTGGCCATCCGGTCGTACCGGGCAAACATCTTGGATTTACGAACTTCAAATATCCGGCCCATGGGTCTTACTTATTTAGGGCGCAAAAATAAGGATTGTTGGCAGATTAACATTAAAACTTCACTATAAGGTACAAGACCATTGGCAGGTTGAAGGTGCCAAATTCTACTTCATTGTCAATTTTAGTAGTCTTGGTTTCATATACAGCAGGCTGACCTATAGGGCCGCCCTGTGTTTTGGTTGTGATGCTGATATCCTGTTTGAAGTCCCCTTTGCGGTAATAAAAGCTGGCCTCCGTACCTACCAATATATGTGGTGTAATATGGTAACGTAGCCACGCCATAGCGCCATAACCTTGGGTAACATTACTGGACGCGATATCTGTATAAGTGGAGTCGAAGCTACGGGTGAATGTTTTGGTATAGCTTACATCGTTGGCAAACACATAATCCACCCCGGCTCCTGCAGACCATTTGTCGGAGAGTATAAATGTTTTTTCGAGACCTAAACGCAGGTTCATCACATTGATATTATTCTCCTGCTGTACAATGCCGTCGTCGTCCTTAAAGCTGCGGAAATCAGGGCCCACACCCAGGCGTATGCCTATGCCGGGTTTCCGCCAGTTGAGCGAATAGGTGAGCAGGTAAGGATTATTGAGGGTATTATTGTTATTGTTGAAATTGAATACCTGCCTTATGAGTTCATTGGCCTGCACACCCACCTGGTGTTCAAACATCTTTTGTTTGGGAATTGCCGGTTCATCCTGTGCATTGGCTATTGAAGTAAAGCAGGCAGCTATAGCCGCAGTAAATGTGATTTTTTTCAGCATGTGTTGTGTCTTGGTTATTTAGTTTTAAAAGGGTTAGAATATTTTGGCTCTGCGAGCATAGCATAGTCTGTAAGCGAATTGAGGAATGCGATTATTGACTGCGTTTCTGCCTTGCTGATGTTCATTCGCATAGGCTTGCCGTATTCATCTTTCAGCCTGTCGTCCAGTCCGGGATGATTTTGTATGCCACTGCTATAATGCTCAATTACTTCTTCGAGCGTATTGAAACGTCCGTCGTGCATATAAGGTGCTGTACGGGCCACGTTTCTCAGGTTGGGTACTTTGAACGAGCCATCTGGAAAGCCTATCCCGTCAATAGCACCTGCACCCCTGTCTGTAGTTGTTGCATCCAGGCCTATATTAGCTATGTGTGAAGCGGGGTAAGCCCCTGTTACTACCCTATGGCAGGAGGCACAGTTATACTTCTGGTTGAACAGTTGCAACCCGTGCAATTCCTGCGCCGTCAGTTCCCCTTTCTGCTGCAGGTACATATCGTAGCGGCTCTCGCCGGATACTATTGAACTCATGAAGAAAGCCATAGCATCAGAGATACGCTCCATTGTTATGCTATCGCTGCCATATGCATCGCGGAAGAGGTTTTGATAGTATCCTAATGCCGCCAGTTTAGCAGGTAGCTTGTTGATGTCGTCCATCCCCATCTCCACGTGATTGAGTATTGGCCGCGAGACAAGATTGATAAGACTGAACTCCCTGCCATCCCAAAACAGGAAACCCGTAGTAAACGGACTAAATATATTGGTAGGATTGCCACTGGTGAAATTTTGTAAAGCCATAGAATTGCGGCCGGTAAGACGCCCCTCAAAACCACGGCTGGCGGCAACATTATCAGCAAAAGCAAACTCCTGCTTGTGGCAACTTGCACAGGCTATGGCATTGTTTATTGATAATTGCTTATCGTAAAATAGCACACGGCCCAACACGGCTTTCATGTCAGTAACTTCAGCATAATTGCCTTTGAAATATTTGCCTGCCGTGTCAGACAAATCAAGATATACCTGCGGCTGTGGAGCATTAACGGTATTATCTTTATCTTTTTTACAAGAGCCTACAAAGACAAGGGCAGCAAGGCCCAGGCAGAGGATACCGATTTTCATAGGGTGTTGTTTAATCTTATAACATTAAGAATTCGCAAATATTGTGCCATGTGGTAAAGTTAAGGTTAATAGGTTAATGAGTTAATAGGGTAATTAGGTAATAGGTTAATAAGTTATTAGGGTAAAGGGGGCTTATACCGATTATTGTTTTGAGTTTTCACCACCTTGACGGGACAAGTGTTGCTCCCGTACGTACGGGATTGCCGGAAAACAGGTTAATACTGCAATAAGTGAACAGGTTAAAATGGGCTATCATTTCAAATGTGATTTGTTCCAAAATGATGCCGGGAAAATGAAATTCGTGAAATTGGCATCAATCTGAATTTAACCTGTTGGTTTTCAATATAATGCTATGTCCCGAAATAGTGCGGAATGTTCACGGATGTAACAAAACGTAACAAGCTGGCTACAAAATCAGGATTTTCAGTTGAATTGATTCCATGTCAAAGAGCTTAAATCCTGCCAGTTAAGGCGGGATTATTAAATGTAAATATACGTAAATTTATTGTATTTTACAAGCTAAATATCGCTTGCTATTGCATCCTTACCATTGTATATTTTAATGGCCCTTTTATGAGCAGGGTGCGCTCTTCATTTTCCATAGCTTTGTACAGCCATACGGTGTCGGCCTTTATTTCAAATATATACGGCTTCTGTGTTTTGGAGCCGGGGTCGAATACCATTTCGTCCAGGTTAGTCTGTTCATCGCCAATGAAGTCGGTGAAGATATAGTAGGTGGTATGCCCCGCAACGCCTTTGGCCATCCCATCGTCAGTCAGTTCTGCTTTAAAGGCATTGCCTTCATCATCTGTCACATTGTATGTGCCGGAGAGCAGCACTTTGTTGGCCATATATTGCAGGCCGTAAGGCTCGCTGTCATCCGTCAGGGGGCCCGTTACGCGTGTGAAACCGCGTGTGTCGAGCAACTTCTTTTCTTTATTATAATGTTTCAGTTGCAGGGTAGTGTCTGTGCCTGAAATATTATATGCCAGTTCGTAGAAATTACCGCTGCCGTCTTCATCAGTCAACGCTGTGGTCAGCGATTGTCCGTCCTGCCCCGGCCTGTAGAACAGGTAAAAAGTCATACCCTCATGGTTGTTGAGACTGGCGGAAACGATGCTTGTATCACCCGTAGGGTCGGCAGGGTCAATTTCCATAGACACCACACCCTGCAAAACACCCGCTGATGCTTTGGGTGATTTTGTCTTTTGAAGGTCAGTAATGTAGTCCGTCATCACCCAGGTGCCTTTTATGATGGGGGAAAAGCTGGTATGTATATCGGCAGTCGTTTCTTTGGTTTCGTTGCCGCCGGAACTGCAACTAAGGAATGTTGATACTGCCAGTAGTATGAGCAATAGTTTTTTCATAGAGTCAAATATAATAAAACTGTTACCGAACCGCTATAGCCCAACTCAACTAGCTGCAAGGAGTCTTTTATCAATGGGTTTTTCTCATTGTTTTATTTGTAGATTTAAGTTACAAATTACAATGACATCTCACACAAATGGCTGAGGCTACATACGGATGAAGAACCCGGTACAGCAAATAAAGAATTACTGGATTTCAGATACCAGTTTTGTTACTCTGCTGGGTATGCTGGTGTTTATAGTATTTGTGATGCCGGTATTGATAGAGCAGGGTATGGCGAGTATCGTATTTATGAACATACTGTTTCTGGCGCTGTATTTCATCGGCATATTTTCCAGCAATGAGCAATGGAAAATTTATTTAGCATCAGCACTGTTTATAGTGCATGTTGTATTGCTGATAATACGGTTTGATGACACCCCCAACCAATATTACCTGGCAGAACGGTGTGGGGTTGATCAATATGAGCCTGTTTATATTTATCAACATACGCCTGTTGTTCAGGGATACCGAGGTAAGTAGCTACAGGGTTATAGGCGCGGTGAATGTGTATTTGCTTATTGCTATATCGGGGGCTTTCCTATTCGAGATACTGGCGGTTACAACGGGTAAATCTATTGCAGGGAATGTTGTGCTGGTGAACAACGACCACGACTATGCGGTTTATATTTATTATAGCATGGCCTCGCT
The DNA here is from genome assembly GCA_019454705.1 of Taibaiella sp. Lineage (GTDB taxonomy): Bacteria > Bacteroidota > Bacteroidia > Chitinophagales > Chitinophagaceae > UBA5543. Next base: position 12,031 of record JACFNS010000014.1, read on the forward strand.
CACCACGGTGGGGTACGGAGATATTTACCCTGACGGCATGCCGGCCAGGATGGTATCGGTGATGCTGTCGGCTATAGGCATACTTTATCCGGCAGTCATTATCGCCAGGTTGGTGACGGTTAATAATACCGCTACCCGGCAGTAGAGGTGATTTTGAAGAATACGGATAATTAACACAGGGTTATTACCTTTGCGCCTTGTATGACACAAGTGAGGCTGGTAAATAAGTCGCCGCACCCGCTGCCGGAGTACCAGACTGCCGGTTCGGCGGGTATGGACCTGCGGGTTTTCTTAACGGAACCCGTGACGCTGCAACCCCTGGAACGCAGGCTGATGCCTACGGGCCTGTATATGGAGTTGCCACAGGGCTACGAGGCGCAGATACGCCCCCGTAGCGGGCTGGCTATTAAAAGAGGCCTTACACTGATAAATACTCCGGGCACTATAGACAGCGACTATCGAGGAGAAATAATGGTGCCGCTGGTCAACCTGTCGGGTGAGCCGCAAACCATCAACGATGGCGAGCGCATAGCCCAGATGGTAATAGCGAAATACGAACAGATAAGCTGGGAAGTAGTAACCGAACTGGAAAGCACCGAAAGGGGAGCCGGAGGTTTCGGGCATTCAGGCATTAATTAACAGATACTAAAAATAAAAACAGGATAATGAACATAATAATACCAATGGCGGGCATGGGCAAACGTATGAGGCCGCATACCCTTACTACTCCCAAACCGATGGTACATGTAGCGGGCAAACCCATAGTGCACCGCATGGTAGAAGATATCATCAGCACCTGCAAGCAAAAGGTGGAAGAAATATCATTTATTATATCCCCCGCATTTGGCGAAGAGGTGGAGCAAAACCTGCTGGCGATAGCCGAGGGGTTGGGTGCTAAGGGTAAGATATGCTACCAGCGCGAGGCACACGGCACGGCACATGCTATACTGTGTGCTGAGGAAAGCCTGAGGGGTAATGTGTTCATTGCATTTGCAGATACATTGTTCAAAGCGGTGTTTGATTTTGATGCCAATAAAGACGCTATCATCTGGACACAGAAGGTGCAGGACCCATCTGCATTCGGCGTGGTGAAGCTGAACGAAAAAGAAGAAATAACTGCCTTTGTAGAGAAGCCGAAAGAATTCGTGTCTGACCTGGCTATTATAGGCATGTATTACTTTAAAGACGGTGAAAACCTGAAAAAAGAACTGCAGCGGCTGATAGACGAGGACATAAAACTGAAAGGCGAATACCAGATAACGGACGCTATGGACCATATGCTACAAAAAGGCATGAAGTTTTATACCGACCGGGTAGAAGAATGGCTTGACTGCGGTAACAAAGACGCAACCGTATATACCAACCAGCGTATACTGGAACTAAAGAAAGATAAAGAAACACTGGTACACAGTTCGGTAACGACAAAAAATTCAGTAATAATAGCGCCATGCTATATAGCCGAGGGCGTGGTGATAGAAAACTCGGTAGTGGGCCCGCACGTATCGCTCAGCAAGGGCGTTAAAGTGGTTGATTCGCGTATTACCAACAGCATTATACAATCTGATACTATTGTTAAAAATGCGCGCATAGAAAACTCTATGTTGGGTAAAAGCGTAACTTACGAGGAAAAGCCGCAGGACCTGAGCCTGGGCGATTTCTCGACAAAATCATGATATTATTCAAGAAATCCATAGTGGCCGCAACCCTGGCAGCAGGGTTGTGGTTGCCTGCATCCGCGCAGGAAGTGGATACCATTCCCCCGCCGATAGGTGCGCAAAGCAAGTTGAACGCAGTAGTGCTGCACTATGACGCCGTACGTGCCCGCAATAAAGGAGATAATGCCGAAGCAAGGCTGCGCGATGCAATAAAGTTTGACCCCGAGGGGGCAGGGCTGTATTACGACCTGGCGCGCATCCACATGGCGAAGAGGCAGATGGGGGAGGCGGAAAAAAACCTGAAAAAAGCCATAGAGCTGGAGCCTGGCAATAACTGGTACAAAGAGCAGTATGCAGGACTGTTGTCAGAGCAAAATAAGTTTACCGAGGCTGCAGAGCTGTACGAGGAAATGGTGGCAAAAGATGAATACAACAAAGAATTACTCCAAACCATAGCCTACCTGTACCAGCGCGCGGGCGAAAAGAAAAAAGCCACCGCCGCTTACGAAAAACTGGTGAAGACGTATGGCAATGATGAGGAGATATTGGAAGGCAAGCTGCAACTGCACCTGAACAATAATGAACTGGACGAGGCGGTAAAGGTGAATAACCGCCTGATAGAACTGGCACCCGGCGAGAGCAAATATTACATCAGGCTGGCAGAGATGTATAATAATAACGACCAGCAGGACAAGGCCGCAGAAATATATAAAAAGGCGGAGGAGATGTTTCCTGACGATGCGGGCATACAACTGAGCCTCTCGGAATATTACAGGCGAAAGGGTGACAAGGAGCAGTATAAAAAATATATGCAGAAGGTAGTGCGCAACAACTCATTGGGCGCATCGGAGCAACTTACCGTTCTCGCAGGTTTTATACTGAGCAGTGATGACAGCGCAGACAGGCAGGTGAGCCTGGAACTGGCAAAAGAAATAGCAACAAATAATCCTGAAGATGCGCGTGCAATAGCCGGCTACGGCGATATGCTGGGTGTAACAGGGCATATGACCGAAGCCGCGGAGCAATATAAAAAGTCGGTGGAAATAGACCCCGCCAACTACGTGGTATGGAAAAACCTGTTGTCGGCGTACCTGCAGGCGGATATGTACGATTCTGTATTGAAATACAGCGACCGTGCCCTGAGGGTATTCCCCAACCAAGCGCAACTGCATTACCTGAACGGTATGGCCTATAGCCTGAAAAAAGACTACCCCAAAGCGGTGAACGCTATGGAGCGTGCGGTTGATATGATGCCTGAGGAAAATAAGGGAGAACTGGCAGGCATGTACGGCTTGCTGGCAGACGCTTATTATAATATGAAAGATTATAAAGCCTCTGACGAATATTTTGAAAAATCGCTGAAGCTGGCGCCTGACAATCCCACTACGTTGAACAATTATGCCTATTACCTGTCGGAGCGGGGAGAAAGGCTGGAAGATGCGGAGAAGATGTCGAAACGCTCGCTGGAGTTGTCGCCCGATCTGCCTACCTTCCTGGATACCTATGGCTGGATATTGTATAAACAGGGCAACTATAAGAAAGCCAAAGAATACATAGAAAAAGCCATCAATAAAGAAGAACAGGCTGCCGGCGGCACGCTGTGGGATCACCTGGGCGATGTTAATTATAAGCTGGGCGATAAAGACAAGGCGCTGGAAAACTGGAAAAAAGCCAAAGAGTTGGGTGCGGACAACCCCAACCTGGACAGGAAGATAGCCGATAAGAAGTTGTATGAATAGAATAGTGCTGATATGGATACCACTCTTGTTGCTGGTATTTGCTTCCTGTAAGCCGGGCAAAAAGCTGGCACGTAAGGGTAACAAAACGGCTGATACGAGTGCAGTTGATTCGTTAGCTACAGTGCCACAGCCGCAGATTGATATTTTTGATGTGAAAGCGGACGGCCATATGGTCATAATGGAGCTGCCTGTAGATACGGCCAACCTTTATGTAGATACGGCTGCAGCCGCCATCCCCACTGAATATATGTTGCCTGCAGAAGTGCCGTTCAGCACATTCAAGGGCAAAGCTAAGATGAACTATAGCGGGGGTGGCATGAGCCAGGACTTTACCGCCAATATCAGGATGGCAAAGGACAGTGTCATCTGGATACATGTAACGGCGGGTATGGGCCTGGTGAATGTAGCCCGGATACTGATTACGCCTGATAGTTTCAGCCTGTTGAATTATTTAGACAAGACCGGCATGAAACTGCATATTTCTGAGGCCAACCAACTGCTGCCGGCCCAGGTTGATTTTAAAACCTTGCAGAGTTTTATCATTGGCGAGGTATTGCGGACACCCTATCAACGCGTAGCCGCTACACGGGATATGGGCGACACCTGGGTGATGGACATACAAGGGCTGAATACCAACCAGGTGGTGAATTATAGTAAGGCGGACAGTACCATCAACAACCTGCAGGTACTTTCCACTAATGGTGGTTTTGCCGGGGTTATTCAGTTTGCCAATTACACCATTGTCAGCAGCAGGAGGTTCGCGCTGAACAGGGATATCAATATCAACAGCAATAACGAGTTGCATCACCTGGATATGATATTTAATAATGCCGGCTTCGACGAGGCGCTGGATTTTCCTTTTGCTATTCCCGATAGTTATAGCCTGAACAAATAATGCGTTAAAATTCCGGCTGAGCTCAGTATGACAGGGAATTTCCTTTGTTTCCTGCTATATTTGTTGCAGTCTTATAAGAAACAGGCACAGGAATGAAAGTAGTCATATTTGCAGGCGGCAGGGGCACGCGTATAGCTGAGGAATCAACATTGCGCCCAAAGCCGATGATAGAAATAGGAGGCAAGCCCATACTCTGGCATATCATGAAGATATATGCGGCATACGGGCACAATGAGTTTATCATTTGCCTGGGGTACAAAGGGTGGATG
>JACFNS010000506.1 GCA_019454705.1 Taibaiella sp.
GTGTTACCGGCAAGAAAATAGACGAGCTGCAGGCTGTTATCCAGCTATGTCGTAGTGCCAACCTGGATAGTCCGCTCCAGTATGTCAATATGAAAAGTTAGAACCTTGCGTTGTTCTCTTTCAGCGTTGGTTGTACCTGGTCCTTCTCTGAAACAATGGCGTTAGCCAGGTCTATTTTCCAGTCTATGTTCAGTTCGGGGTCGGCGTAATAAAGGCCGCCTTCATCCTGCTTGCTGTAAAAGTCATCGCACTTGTAGAATACCTCTGCGGTTTCTGTCAGTACAGAATAGCCATGAGCAAATCCCCGGGGCACCAGGAACTGCCTCTTGTTCTCAGCAGATAGTTCTACACCATACCAGCGGCCATAGGTAGCGCTACCTTTCCGCAGGTCAACTACCACATCCCATATAGCACCTTCCAGGGCGCGTATCAGTTTAGTCTGCGCATGGGGGGCATTCTGGTAGTGCAGTCCGCGCAGTACATTGATAGTTGACCTTGCCTGGTTGTCCTGCACAAAGTCAATGTCCTGGCCGGTTACAGATTTGAAGGTATTGGCGTTGAAGCTCTCAAAGAAGTAACCCCTGTCATCGTTGAAGATGCGGGGTTCCAGTATCAGCAGACCTTCCAGGGGCGTTTTTATTACGTTCATTACTTGCGCAGTTGTTCTACTACTTCTATAAAGTTCTTTGAAATAAATTCCAGCTCTTCGTTCGTAAGCTCTGTATGTATAGGCAGGGAAATGACACATTCCTGCAAAGAATCTGTAACCGGTAGTTGGAAATCCGCCCCGCCAAACTCTTTCAGCATGTTCTGCTTGTGGCTGGGCACGGGATAGTATATCATAGAAGGAATACCACGCTCGCCCAGTGCTGCCACTACATCATCCCTGTTCACGTCTTTCAGTTTAATGGTGTATTGGTGAAAAACATGGTGGCTGTACGGTGCACGGTAAGGTGTATTGATATTAGGATGGCCCGCAAACGCTTTGTCGTAATAGTCCGCCGCTGCTCTGCGCGCATCGCAATACTCATCCAGGTGGGGCAGTTTTACCCTGAGGATAGCTGCATGTATAGTATCCAGCCTGCTGTTGCAGCCAACCATCTCGTGGTAGTATCGTACCTTCTGGCCATGGTTAGCTATCATCTGTAGTTTTTCGGCTAATGAATCGTCATTGGTAAAGATGGCGCCACCATCGCCATAACAACCCAGGTTTTTAGACGGGAAAAAGGATGTAGTGCCTATCGTACCCATCGTACCCGTTTTGGCAGTAGTGCCATCGGCAAATGTATAGTGTCCGCCTATAGCCTGTGCCGTATCTTCTATCAGTGGTATATTGAACTCTTTGGAAATTGCCAGCAAAGGCTCCATTGGAGCAGTTTGCCCGTACAGGTGTACCGGTACTATGGCTTTTGTTTTTGGAGTGATTGCTTTCCTGACCTCTTCTATATTAACAGTAAAGGTATCAGGGTCAACATCTACAAAAACCGGTTGAAGCCTTAGTAGCGCCATAACCTCAACAGTGGCTATATAGGTAAATGATGGTGTAATCACTTCATCACCGGGTTTCAGGCCCAGGGCCATCAATGCTATCTGCAGTGCGTCCGTACCATTAGCACATGGAATTACATGTTTCACACCGAGGTAAGCAGCAAGTTCTTTGGCAAAAAGTTTCACGTCTTCTCCGGCAATAAAAGCTGTATTGTCTATCACTCTTTGGATAGCAATATCTACTTCAGGCTTTATTTTTTGATATTGACGCTTCAGGTCAACCATTTGCAGTTTTTGCATAGTCCTTT
>JACFNS010000015.1 GCA_019454705.1 Taibaiella sp.
TGGAGGGCTTTGTACGGCAGCCCTGCTTCTTCGGCGAACATTTATTAACCAACACCACCCTGCCCGTGAGTATAGTAGAAAGTGAGAAGACGGCGCTGGTAGCTGCTCATTATTTGCCCGGCAGTATATGGCTGGCTACGGGTGGCCTCAGCAGCCTGAACATCGAGCATTGCCGCCGTGTGCTGCGTGGCCGCAAGCTCACCCTCTTCCCCGATGCGGGTGCCTACGACAAATGGCAACCCATAGCCGCCCAGCTCCCCAATTGCAACATCAGCCGCATGATAGAATACTACCACAGCCTGCCGGGAGATGACCTGGCGGATATGTTGGTTTAAGTCAAAAGGCAAAAGTTAAAAGCCAAAAGTGGTGTTTGGTATAAACTCCCCTCCTGCCTGTCCCGCCCGTGCGTGGTTTTTAGGAGGGGATGTTTTTGTCACGTCATCGACGTGATGAAAACCGGGGAGGTTGACTCGCGAGGGACACACAGCGCGAGTAAACCTCCCCCATTGGCATATGCCCTAAAGGCATACGCCAATGTCCCCTCCTAAAAACAGGAGGGGAGCTACTTATTACTTACTACTCTCTACTAACACCTTTGCCCCCCTTTTCGTAACTTCGCACACTATTTTAAGGGCATTATACCATGCCTGTTTAGAAAATATTATCATATGTCTTACACGCCTAAGAATAAAGTACGTATTGTAACAGCCGCTTCACTGTTTGACGGGCACGATGCCGCTATCAACATCATGCGCCGCGTGATGCAGGCCAGTGGGGTAGAGGTGATACACCTGGGCCACGACCGCAGTGTGGAGGACGTGGTGAACTGCGCCATACAGGAAGATGCCAACGCCATAGCCATGACATCGTACCAGGGCGGCCACGTAGAGTACTTCAAGTATATGTACGACCTGCTGAAAGAACGCGGTTGCGGGCATATCAAAATATTTGGCGGTGGCGGCGGTGTGATACTGCCCAACGAAATAAACGAACTGCACAACTACGGTATTACACGTATCTATTCTCCCGACGATGGACGTTCGCTGGGCCTGCAAGGGATGATAGACGACTTAATAGAAAAGAGCGACTACCCCACGGGCAATCAGCTGAATGGTGAGGTAGGACACTTGCAGGATAAAGACCCTAAGTCGATAGCCAAACTGATATCGGCTGCGGAGAACTTTAACGACCTGCCCGAAACACAGGCTTTGCTGAAGAAAGTGGAAGAGCTGTCTGCCAAATCAAAAACCCCTGTATTGGGTATTACCGGTACGGGTGGTGCGGGCAAGAGCTCGCTGGTAGATGAAGTGGTGCGTAGGTTTCTCATCGATTTCAAAGACAAAAATATAGGCATCATATCTGTTGACCCGTCTAAGCGTAAAACGGGTGGTGCCCTCCTCGGCGACCGTATCCGCATGAACGCTATACGCAACAATCGTGTGTATATGCGCAGTATGGCTACCCGCCAGAGCAACCTGGCAGTGTCTAAATACATACTGGATGCGGTGAACATTTTGAAAGCCGCCGAGTACGACCTGGTAATACTGGAAACATCGGGCATCGGCCAGAGCGATACGCAGATAACTGACTATTGCGACCTGAGCATGTATGTGATGACCCCGGAGTACGGTGCGGCTACCCAGTTGGAAAAGATTGACATGCTGGACTTTGCCGATGTGGTGGTCATCAATAAGTTTGACAAGCGTGGTGCATTGGACGCCCTGCGCGATGTGAAGAAACAATACCAGCGCAACCACAAGTTGTTTGACAAAGACCCTGAAACCATGCCAGTGTTCGGCACCATAGCTTCACAGTTCAACGACCCCGGTACCAATACCATGTACAAGTCGCTGATGGATATAGTAGCTGCTAAGACGGGTGCTGATTTGCATTCTACATTCGAGGTGAGCAACGAGATGAGCGAGAAGATATATATCATTCCGCCCAAGCGCACCCGCTACCTCAGCGAAATATCAGAGAACAACCGCAACTACGATAAATGGGCCAAAGAGCAATCGGCCATAGCGCAAAAGCTCTTCGGTATAAAGAAAACAATAGAAACCCTGCAGGGCAGCGATATAGAAGATAAAGACCGCTTAATAAAAACGCTGCAGGAAGTGTACAGCAAAACAGAGCTGGACCTCGATCCTAAGAACAAACAACTGTTAGAAAACTGGGATGCCAAGAAGCACCTCTTTACCGATGAGTACTATGTATTCAAAGTAAGGGACAAGGAGCTGAAGATAAAAACGCATACAGAGTCGCTGTCGCATACGCAGGTGCCTAAGGTGGCCGTGCCAAAGTTTGAAGCATGGGGCGAGATACTGCAATGGGCGTTGAGCGAAAACTTCCCGGGTGAGTTCCCATATGCTGCGGGTATCTATCCTTTCAAGCGTGAAGGTGAAGACCCTACACGTATGTTTGCCGGCGAGGGTGGCCCTGAGCGTACCAACAAGCGTTTCCACTACGTATCGCTGGGTATGCCTGCCAAGCGTTTGAGTACGGCATTCGACAGCGTTACACTCTACGGCCAGGATCCCGACCACAGGCCTGATATATATGGTAAGATTGGTAACTCCGGCGTAAGCATCTGCTGCCTGGACGATGCCAAGAAGCTCTACAGCGGTTTCAACCTGGCAGACCCCAAGACATCGGTATCTATGACCATCAACGGCCCGGCACCTACTATTACGGCTTTCTTTATGAATGCTGCCATAGACCAGCAGTGCGAGTTGTACATCAAGGCCAATGGGTTGGAAGATGAGGTGAACGAGAAGATAAAACAGATATTTAAGGAGAAAGGTATTCCACGCCCTACCTACAACCCATCTGTATTTGGTGGAGGTGCCGAGGGTTCTTTGCCACAGGGTAATGACGGTTTAGGTTTAATGCTGCTGGGTGTAACGGGCGACCAGGTATTACCTGCCGATGTATATGCTAAGATAAAAGCTGATACGCTTAAAGCAGTACGTGGTACTGTGCAGGCCGACATACTGAAAGAAGACCAGGCGCAAAACACCTGTATCTTCTCTACGGAATTCTCACTACGTGTGATGGGTGATGTGCAGCAGTACTTCATCGACAATGGTGTGCGCAATTTCTATTCAGTATCTATCAGTGGATACCATATAGCCGAGGCGGGTGCTAACCCTATATCGCAGTTGGCGTTTACGCTCAGTAATGGTTTCACATTTGTAGAATACTACCTGAGCCGTGGCATGCATATCGATGATTTCGCGCCCAACCTGTCGTTCTTCTTCAGCAATGGTATAGACCCTGAGTACAGTGTGATAGGCCGTGTAGCCCGCCGCATATGGGCCAAGGCTATGAAGCTGAAGTACGGAGGTAACGAACGCTCGCAGATGTTGAAGTACCATATCCAGACATCGGGCCGTTCGCTCCACGCACAGGAGATTGACTTCAACGATATACGTACTACGCTGCAGGCACTGTACGCCATATACGATAACTGTAACTCGCTGCATACAAATGCTTACGATGAAGCGATAACTACACCAACAGAAGAAAGTGTTCGCCGTGCTATGGCAATTCAGCTCATCATCAACAAAGAGTTGGGATTGGCTAAGAACGAGAACCCGTTACAGGGTTCATTCATAATAGAAGAGCTGACCGACCTGGTAGAAGAAGCGGTGCTGGCAGAGTTTGACAGCATCACGGAACGTGGCGGTGTACTGGGTGCTATGGAAACCATGTACCAGCGCAGCAAGATACAGGAAGAAAGCCTGTATTATGAAACACTGAAACATAACGGTGAATTCCCGATAATAGGTGTGAATACCTTCCTGAGCAGCAAGGGCTCGCCTACTGTTATACCTCGCGAGGTGATACGCTCTACTACGGAAGAAAAAGAATTCCAGATAAACACGGTACAAAACCTGTGGAAGCGCAGCGGTGACAAAGGCCCTGAAATGCTGCACAGGCTACAGGAGACTGCCATCAAAAACCAGAACATGTTTGCCGAGCTGATGGAGACGGTGAAGTATTGTTCGCTGGGGCAGATATCCAAAGCCCTGTTTGATGTAGGCGGCCAGTACAGGAGGAATATGTAAGCAGATGAGGCGACTTCTGGTTTTAATAACACTTTCACTAAGTAGTTTATCGAGTACGGGTAAATCCATTCCTGTATTGGATAGCCTTTTTATCAATAGTCTTTCAAAAGATTATTCTGAAGAGTCAATGATTGGTTTTTTCAACGTTGTTGATTCACTTGATGCTATTGCATACTTGATAGCTAACGAACCAAATTCATTAGCTCAATATGCACGACATAGGAACCGTCCGGCTGGTAAAATTGAAGAACTGTCTCAATTGTCAGACTCAATTGGCATGGATGCTGCTCTAGAACTGTTGGGATCCAGGCATGTACCTGGAGTAACCTACGATACAACAACGCCTGAATGGTATTATTTACCTGATTTCAAGAACGAGCCACTGTATGTAAAAGGTATCAGACAATTATTGTTTTCTGCTAACATTTATCAGCGTGCTATAGCTTATAAACTTATTGGAGCCACAAAAGATACGGTTTTTTCACCAGCCGTAGTCAAATCAATTGGAAATGAAGGAGATAATTATGCAGGTGTTTGGAATGCCTATGCTGTATCACAGATTGCACGCAAAGCTACTACAGAGATTTTCGAATACATAGTGAAGTATGAACACTTTGGTGACGCACACATTATTCCGTTGTATTTACAAATGGATACATTAAGCATATTAAACACCAGCTACCGTAAGATAAGTGATACAAATAAGAAAGCCCAGGTACTTGCTTTACAGGCAATAGCATTACTGGATAGTTCTGAGAGGCCTTTAACCTATATAACAACTGCCTTGAATACATGGGATGAAGATTTAAAAGGCTATGCCGTTGCTGCGTTGGGTATGTATCAAAAAAGTGATTTATTGCAATATCTAAAACCTTTAGCCGCTAATCCTAAACTAAAGCCTATTATCATCCAGGTATTGAGGAATAGTTCATCCAATAGAGATAGAGAATTTGCAAACTCCCTCTCCGAATAGCAGAACTAGAACGTTATGGCCTGAAAAACGGCTTATTTTCTCTCATCTTTTTCCCTTATTAATTGTTATACAATTGTTTACGTTGCAATAACACATTATAACGGAACAAATTTTAGTAATTTTGTACCGTATTTTGATACAACTGTTTGAGGAAGGTTCTGAAAATATCACTGTACACGCTGGGCAGTATAATGTTGCTGCTGGTACTGCTATTCCTGTTTATCAACAGCCGATGGGGGCAAAATATTATTCGTGATAAGACTGTAGCCTACCTGAAAGATAAATTGCAGACAGACGTACGCATAGGTGAGCTACGGTTGTCATTGCCATATTGGGTAGAATTGAAAGACGTATTGGTGATGGACCGCGCCAACGATACCCTGGCATCGGTAGGCAGGCTGAGGGTAGATGTAGCCATGCTGAAACTAATAGGCAATAAGCTGGAAATAGAAAACCTGGAACTGGAAAACACTTACGCTAACCTCTACCGAAACTATCCGGATACCAGTTACAATTTTGATTTCATTGCTCAATCTTTTTCAACGGATTCTCCCAAAGAACCTGAGGCAAAGAAAGATACTACAACCAACTTTAGCATAGATGTGCAAACGGTGGCTTTCAAAAACATCCGTTTCAACTTCCTGGACTATAGTGGGGGTGTACAGTTTCGGATAGCGTTAGATACCCTGGGGTTGAAAGGCAGAAAAACTGATATCAACAACCTGAATTTTAGGGTTGATGATGTATTGATAGCAGGTGTAACCAGTTCGGTAAAAATTGATACATCCATCATCCCGCCATCGGGCGATACTACTTCTTCCGCTTCGCCTGTTATCTATGCCGGAAAGCTGCAATTGAAAGATATCAATTTCGCTTTTGATGATTTGCAGGCACCTTACCAGAAAGAGGGGATTGATTATGTACACCTCAACCTGAAAGATGTAGCCCTGCATGCAGAAAATGCCTACTATACTTTAGACTCTACCAGTGGTACTATACACCACCTGGCTGCAAAGGAAAAAAGCGGTGTTGACCTGCGTGAATTCAAAAGTGATTTCGCCTACTATACAGGTGGCGCTTACCTGCACGATTTGTATTTAGAAACCAGCAATTCCGTACTGCGCGACAACCTGGAAATACGTTATACTTCAATTGCATCCCTCAGCGAACAGGCAGGTGAAATGCAGATTGACATAAATTTGGATAAGAGCGTAGTAGGTATCAAGGACATACTCATTTTTGCACCCGATTTACGTTCGCAGGATTTGTTCAGGAAGAATAGCAATGAACATCTGCAACTGGCTACTGCTATCAAAGGCCCACTGAAAGCATTAGACATAGAAACATTTTACCTGTCCGGGTTGGACGGTACAGTAGTGGACATGGACGGTGTACTGAACGGATTGCCCGATGCAGACAAAATCAATTACGACTTCCGCATTGCTGAAATACGCTCCACCGAAAAAGATATATTGACATTCATACCAGAAGATGTTGTAGCCAGTGTAGACTTGCCTGAGCATTTCTCGTTGACGGGTGAAATATCAGGTACTACACTTGACTACAACCCTGATATAGCGTTGGTCAGTATTGATGGTTCTGCCACTGTCAGCGGCTACCTGCATATGTCAGGCGGCGAGGGGAATGAAAAGTACAAGCTGTATGTAACTACTGATAAACTGAACATAGGCAAAATACTCAGGCAGGATTCTGTACTTGGGCGTATTAGCGCTAAGCTGAACGCAAACGGCAGCAGCTTCGACATCAAACGAATGAATACAGTGCTGAAAGGGGATATCAGTTCGCTGTGGGCTATGGGGTACAACTACTGCAACATTCACCTGGATGGCAATATCAAAGAACAGGTTGCCGGGCTGGAACTAAACTCGAAAGACCCTAATGCTGTATTCAACCTGGTTGGTAATGCTGATTTGAGCGGTGAATATCCCGCTATAGCAGGCAAATTAAAAGCTGACAGCGTTAATCTGTATGTATTAAAATTTGCCGGTGATTCATTGGCGCTGCAAACAGAAGTTGATTTTGATTTTCCTTACCTGAATGTTGACTACCCAAGAGGAGATATCATTATCAGCAGTACCGGAATCAATACAGCAACAGACCGCTATTTCATCGATACGCTAACTGTGCATGCACAGTCCACTGAAGACACAGGCCAGAATATAGATATTGATGCTGACTTCCTTTTTGCTTCCATTACGGGTAGCATACCCCTTACTAAATCAGGAGCCTTTATACAGCAGCAGATAGAGAAGTACAACCCCTTGAAAAAAAATAACACCGTTGTAGCTGTTAAGGACACTACAAGTGATATGTCACGTTACACACTTGGTGTTACCGCCACTGTTATAGACAGGCCTTTGTTGCATACATTGCTGCCGTCTTTGGAATACATTGAGACTTCTACCGTCAAAGCTGATATTTCTCAGAAGTCTTTGAAAGTCACAGCTACGATTCCGGGGCTGGGATACAACGGCATGTTGATAGACAGTGGCAATGTGAACATTAGTAATACAGCTCCACATAGGATAGCTTATGACGTATCATTAAAAAGCTTCTCGCAGGGCACTACACAATTGTGGCATCCCGAGGTAACAGGAGAGATGGACAGCAGCAACATTACTGCCCATGCGGTAGTGCGTGATGTCGAAAACAAAGACAGGTACATCGTAAATGCTATTGTAGGTATAGACAGTACACAACAAACTATATCGCTGGGCGAAGGCTTAATGCTCAACTACAGCAACTGGAATGTAAACCCCGGCAATAAGATTGTGATAGCGGATAACGGAATCTATGCTGACAAGTTTAAACTAACGCATAACGGGGGCTCTGTTACAGTACAAAGTGAACAGCAATCCCCTGATGCACCCTTAAATGTGAACATCAAAGATTTCAGGATTGCAGACATAGTGCAGGTAATGCAGCAGGATAGTATGCTGGCTGATGGTGTTATTAATAGTAATATCTTAATCACAGACCTTACAGGTAATATCGGAGCGACCGGAAAGTTAAACGTAGACAACCTGACCATAACCGGAGATACTATCGGCAACCTACAAGCAGACCTGCTGGAGGCCACAGCTAATGAAATTGACACCCGCATTACCCTTAGTGGTTATGGTAATGACCTCACTATTACAGGCTCCTATTATCCGGAACCTGTTGGCGGTAACAACTTCGATTTGCAGATGGATATTGAGTCGCTGAATATGCGCACAGCAGAGGGTCTTTCTACAGGAGAGTTACGCAATAGTTCCGGTAAGCTATCAGGTGATATAGATGTAAAAGGAACGACTGAAAAGCTGGTACTGAATGGAGAATTGAGAACAGATAATGTGACTACCACCATTACCCAACTGGGTGCCCCTTTTACCATGAAGGACGAAATTATTGCGTTTCAAGGCCAGAAGATGGTGTTTAATGACTTTACACTGGAAGACAAACAAGGGAACAAGGGTGTATTAAAAGGTAATATAGACATCAGGGAAATGGGCAGGCCGGATTTAAACCTGAATTTCCAAGCCGACCACTGGCAGGTGCTTAACTCTACCGAGCGGCAAAATGATTTCTTTTATGGAGAATTGTTTGTCAGCAGCAATATTGAAATAACTGGTCCTGCTACCGCCCCATCAATAGAAGGACAACTTACCGTACATGATAGTACTGATTTCACTATCAACATTCCTGAAGATGAACCGGGAGTGGAAGAACGTGAAGGCGTAATAGAGTTTGTAGACAAAAGCGCACCTGAAGGGTTTAAGAAAGCTGTAAAGAAAGACAATACTGAAGACCTGGCACTAGAAACAGGTGCAGACTTGAACCTGAATATCACCATAGAAGAGGATGCCCGCTTTAACATAGTGATAGACCCTGCTACCGGGGACATGCTAAGCGTAAAAGGGGAAGCCAACCTCAATACGCAGATCAACCCGGACGGTTCTGTAGGACTGGCAGGTGTGCTAACAGTAAAAGAGGGATTTTATGAATTGAACTACTCACTGGTAAAAAGAAAATTCGTGATACAGGAAGGCAGTGAGATAAAATTTGCCGGAGACCCGTTGAAAGCGGAAGTTGACATCACGGCAGAATATACTGCTAATATACCTCCATACGAGCTGGTAGAAAACGAAATAGACCAGCAGAACTCGATTTACTATAAACAACGCTTACCCTTCAGCGTGGTGCTCAAGCTATCCGGCGAAATGCTGGAACCCGAAGTAGCATTTGACATTACCTTGCCAACAGAAAGAAATTACCGTGCTAATTCGGAAGTAATAACCATAGTGCAGGGCAAATTGCAGCAGATGCGCAACAACCCCTCCGAAATGAACAAGCAGGTATTCGCTGCACTGGTACTCAACAAGTTTATAGCACCCGATCCATTGGAAACAATGGGAGGCACCAGTACGGAATATGTAGTACGCCAAAGCGCCAGCCGCTTCCTCAGTGCACAACTTAATCGGCTGACAGATGAATTTGTAAAAGGGCTGGATGTAAACGTTGATCTGCAAAGCACCGAAGATTACACAACCGGGGCAAAACGCAACCGTACAGACCTGAACCTGTCTGCTACCAAGCAATTATTTGATGAACGGCTAAGCGTTACAGTTGGCAATAACTTTGAACTGGAAGGTGCGGAAGAAGGTAACAACAGCAATAGCAACCTCATACCCGGAAATCTTGCAGCTGACTATAAACTTTCCCCTGACGGGCGATACCTTTTGCGTGTATTCAGGAGGCGGGATAATATAAACATAGTAGAAGGAGTTTCTGTTGAAACAGGTATCAGCTTTGTTATTACGCTCGACTATAACCGTTTCAGGAATATATTCAAGAGTAATAAAAGAAGGGCGGAGGAAAGAGCGCAGAGAGAACAAGACGATGAACAAAATGACGAATCGCAGGGAACTTATTAGAAAGTAGTATAGTGAACAACAAGATAACATACATATTTAAATCCGTGGCATGGCTGCTTTTGCTGGTTATAAGTACAGGATGCAGTAATACCAAATATCTTGCAGAAGGGGAATCACTATTTACAAAAGCAGAAGTACACTTTAATAATCATAAGGCCTCTAAACGCGAAGAGAAAGCCTTGAAAGAAGATATGGAAGGGGCTGTAAGGCCGTACCCTAACAAGAAGTTGCTGGGTATGAGACTTAGATTGGCGATATATAACCGCACGGATACGCCTAAAAGAGAAAAGGGCATACGTAACTGGCTAAAAAATAAAGTAGGCGAGCCCCCTGTATTAATGAGTGATGTAGATATAGCATATAACAGGAAGGTATTGGTAAGTTTATTAGAAAATCATGGGTTCTTTCAACCTGATGTAAAAGTATCAACTGAAACAAAAAGACAAAAATCACAGGTTAGGTTTGAAGTAGTTACAGGTGAGCAATACAAGATAAAAGCAGTTTATTATCCTGATTCCGCTGCAAGCGAACTGAACCGTGAAATATTTGTATTGTACGACAAAAGCCTGCTAAAGGCTGGTGACCCTTATAACTTTGAAGTAATTAAAGCGGAACGGGAACGGATTAATGCTAACCTGAAGAACAAAGGATATTATTTCTTTATTCCCGACTATGTATTGGTACAAATTGACACTACGGTTGGCAATAGAGGGGTGGAGATGGATATACTTGTAAAAGAAGAGATCCCCTACAAGGCAACGAGGCAATACTATATAAAGGATATATACATAAACCCGGCATACAGAACCGATAGCAAACGAGCCGGGTCAAATTCGTCAGATACTTTGAACTACGAAAACAGGTACAACATAATAGGTAAAACAAACCGTTACAAGCCATCTATCTTTAAAATACCCATGCAGTTTTCTCCCGGCGAAAGATATAGCAGGGAAGACCAGGTAGCATCAGTAAGCAAACTGGTAAATATGGGTACGTTCAAGTTTGTAAAAAATGATTTTGTAGAACTTCCCGGTAATGGGGCTTACCTGGACGCTATATACAATCTGACACCATATGCCAAAAAATCATTACAAATGGAAGTGGCAGGTGTTACAAAAAATGACAGCCGTGCAGGTTCGCAAATCAATATCAGCTGGCGCAACAGGAATACTTTCAGGGGAGCAGAATTGTTTACTATAAAAGGTTCTGCGGGATTTGAAACGCAATACAGCGGTGTAGTACGCAGGCCCAATACCTACCAGTTTGGCATAGAACCCAGCCTCACATTTCCACGCTTTGTCATACCCTTTCTTGACGTACCTTCATCCAGCAGGTATGTACCAAAGACAATTATCACTACCGGGTACGACCTGATGATACGTAACACACTGTTCCGACTGCATACATTCAGGGCTGGCTACGGGTTCAACTGGAAAGAAGATGCACGGAAAGAACATGAGTTTTTTCCATTTAATATCACTTATGTAAGGGCTGACACACTGAATACGGACAGCGCATCCCAAATCAACTTCAGTAACCTGCTGTTCAATGGTATCATTGTTGGCCCCAGGTACACATATACATTCAATACACGTGGTACAGGTTCCATTCACAAAAACGATTTTTACTTTACAGGAGAGATTGACCTTTCGGGTAATATACTTGGGTGGGCGCAAGGAACATCATTAGATGAACCACCTAAAAGGTTATTAGGTTCCGCATATGCACAGTATGCCAAATTTACCACCGAACTCAGGCACTATAACAATTATGGTGTGAGCAAACATGCTATATGGGCCAACAGG
Source organism: Taibaiella sp. (assembly GCA_019454705.1). Taxonomy (GTDB): domain Bacteria; phylum Bacteroidota; class Bacteroidia; order Chitinophagales; family Chitinophagaceae; genus UBA5543. The sequence goes on from JACFNS010000015.1 coordinate 11,786, forward strand.
TTATTGGCTGGTTTTGGCATACCTTATGGCAATTCAGCTACGTTGCCCAATGTAAAACAATACTTCAGTGGTGGTAACAGCAGCTTACGTGGATTCAGGTCGAGGCTGGTAGGGCCAGGTACATTTAATGAACAATATAATACGGGCAATACGACCTTTATAGAAACCAACGGTGATATTAAACTGGAGGCAAATACAGAATTACGGGCACAGCTTATTAACTTTCTGCATGGAGCAGTATTTATAGACGCCGGTAATATCTGGACTTATCGCGACAATCCGAATTTCCCCGGCGGTACATTCTCTTCATCATTCATAAAAGAAATTGCCGTAAGCGGCGGTGTCGGCTTACGCCTTGATTTTAACATCCTTGTACTCAGGCTCGACTGTGGTATTCCGTTGCGCAAACCCTGGCTGCCCGAAGATAGGCGCTGGGTGTTCAACGATATACGCCTGGGAGACCCGTTATGGCGCAGGCAGAACCTTATATTCAACCTCGCCATTGGTTATCCTTTCTAGTATTCAGACATTATCCCTGGTTGTGCGTATAAGTCCTACACCGGAGAAGAAAAAGATAGCGCCCAATATGCCATATATAGCCAACTGGCGATAGTTACCACCTTCTGCAAATAACACAGCGGCATATATTAATCCGCCGATGCCCAATAAGGTGAGTATTACACCGAATATCCTTTTTTCCATACTTCTGTGTTTGTGGCTAATACAATAACACAGGTTAGAGGATAATTGTTATAATAATTGGAAATAGATTATTCTATGAATCCCACCTTATTTTCTACCAGGTAATGGTTCCTGTCAGCCGCAGAGCGGGACACCAGCTCGGCAAGGAAACCTGCCAGGAAGAATTGCGTACCCAGTATCATCGTTACCAGCGAGAGGTAGAAAGTAACCCTGTTGGTCAATCCGTATTCGGCACCGTCTGTTAATCGCTGTATCACTAAGTAACACACCATGATAAATCCCAGCATAAACATAACAGTACCTAAAGTACCAAACAGGTGCATGGGTTTTTTACCAAAACGGCTGATGAACTGAACGGATAATAAATCGAGGAAGCCATTAATAAACCGTTCCCAGCCAAACTTGGAAACACCGTATTTGCGTGGGCGGTGCTGTACTACTTTCTCCCCTATCTTACGAAAACCGGCAGCCTTGGCCAGTACAGGAATAAAACGATGCATTTCCCCGTACACTTCCACGCTTTTTACTACACTGCGTTTGTAGGCTTTCAGCCCGCAGTTCATATCATGCAGCTTGATGCCTGATATCCGTCGGTTCACTGAGTTGTATAGTTTAGAAGGCAGGTTTTTGGTAAAGGCATTGTCGTAGCGTACTTTCTTCCAGCCGCTAACCAGGTCGTAGCCTTCAGCGGTCACCATGCGGTACATTTCGGGTATCTCGTCCGGGCTGTCCTGCAGGTCCGCATCCATAGTGAACACCACATGGCCTGTAGCAGCTTTAAAACCTTCATTCAGTGCGGCACTCTTACCGTAATTGCGTTGAAACTTGATGCCTTTGATGCGCGGATTTTGTTCGGTGAGTTTTAATACTTCTACCCAGCTACCGTCAGTGCTGCCATCATCCACCATGATCACTTCATAACTGTAGCCATGTTCCGTACATACCTTCTCTATCCACTCCGCCAGTTCGGGTAGCGATTCCTCTTCGTTAAACAGTGGTATTACTATGCTGATATCGGTATGCATTATGCTTGCAGGTGTTCAGGTTTGTTTCTCTTTACTATAGCAGCTATTATAAAACCGAACAGGCTATATAATATAATCTGGAACATGGCACTCATGAGGATACCACTAACGCTTTTCTGCTTTTCAATCTGTTCTTCAGCTTTAGTAAAAGCCTCATCAGCTGCATCGTCAGGTACACCCAGTTGAATAGTCATGTTTTGTGTCATCTGGAGCGTTTTTTCGTAGTATTCCGGATCTATGAAGTTGGTATAGATGATGGTGTAGAGTTGAGACATAACAACAACTATAAGAATAGAAACGAATACCGCGGAGAAGGCATCTTTAAAAGTAATAAAACCCCCTATTGCTTTACGTTGCGCAAATGCCATCACAGTCAACAATATCATCATTAGTATAAATGAAAATACACCAAAACCACCCGCTACCAACATGCCTGCGGTTTCCATCATAAACATGCTATAGATGGTAAACAGCAAAATAGATACAAAGCCTATGATTAAACCCCAACGTAGTGGTATAGTAAACCTGTTGAAATCTGCGTTGTTTTCCATAATTATTGATTTATGTGATAATTGTTGTTGTTAATGATGCCAGCTACTTTTCCAGGCAACTCCTGACCCATGAATGGATTGTTCTTTGATAAAGAGGCCATGTTTGTTGGCGTATAGCTGCCGACTGTTGTAAATATAGTCAGTTTTGCAACGCTCCCTTTGGCTATGATGGCCTGCGGCATATTAAATATTTCCCGGGCACGGGTAGAGAATACTTCCGTCAGCCTGGCTAAATCAGCCTTCTCGCCAAGTGCTTGCAATGTTACATTAAATGCCAGCTCCTGTATATTCATACCGGGTAGGGCGTATTCAAATTCTTTTTCTTTGGCATCCCAGTCCTGCGGGCGGTGGTGCGATGTGATGCAGTCTATCGTTCCGTCGTTCAGGCCTTTTATTAAAGCTTGCCTGTCCTTTTCACTACGTAGCGGGGGCGATACTTTATACATACTGCTGTAGCCGCTCAAAGACTCATCTGTGAGTGCAAGGTGGTAAGGGGTGACAGAACAGGTCACATTCAGTTTTTCTCTTTTGGCCTTGCGTATCATATCAACACCTGCAGCTGTAGATACACCTGTAAAGTGCAGTCTTGAACCTGTGTACCTGAGCAGTTGTAGGTCCCGGTTAATAATTATTGTCTCCGCCTCTGCAGGAATGCCCGACATACCCAGTCGTGTAGAGGTTATGCCTTCGTGCATCAAACCTGTAGTGGCAATAGATGCATCTTCAGGTATCTGTATCATGGTGCCGTTGAACGCCTTGATATATTCCAACGCTTTCAGCATCAGCCCTGCATTTTGTACAGGCTTCCATCCGTCAGTAAATGCTATCGCACCATGCGCCTGCATATCCATCATCTCGGCCAGGCTTTTGCCCTCTGTGTTTTGTGACATGGCCCCTAATGGGTGCAGGCTCACTACATTGCCCGATGCTTTCTTCAGTATAAATTCTATAATAGATTTGGTGCTGACAACCGGCTCGGTATTCGGTGCCAGGAAAACATCCGTAAACCCACCTTTAGCTGCTGCTGCCAATCCGGTTTTGATTGTTTCCTTATGCTCATGGCCGGGTTCGGAATAATCAGCTAGTATATCTACCCACCCCGGACTAACATACAATATGCCTTTGCCCGATGCATATACTTTTTTGCCATCCGCCTCAATTGTGGTTTCACCCGTCTTCTTAACGGAAACGCTCACTTTGCTGATGATACCATCTTTAATAATAATATCAACAACCTTATTATGGAATTCCGAATCGGGGTCGGACACTTTAGCCTGTCTGATGTGCAATTGCATAAATGGCTATTCTGTAGCAGCAGTTGGTTTGCGAAGACTACCCGCCAAAACAAATGTTTCGGCAGCCAGCATTAACAGGGCTAAAATAACACAAACTTTCCAAAGCGGGAAACTACCCCAGTTGCTGCGCCCGCCTTTACTGCTTATTTCATCAGCGCTCACTACCTGTACATCAGTTCCGGCCCATATATCTTCAATGTTGCCAATATCTATGGTTGCCAGGTCCGATTCTGCCTTGTTATTGTTCACTGCTATAATAGTGGTATCACTGCCGGGGGCTGCCAGGGTATAAAATCCGGGGCTCGCCACCACTTCATCCAAAAACACATGCAAGCCTGCGCCGTACGTACGCTGTGGGGGTATCGCCTCGTTGCCGTTGTGGTATAGCCTCACCATGTTACGGTCATTTATATTGTTCAGTGGTATGTAGGCAGGCTGCCTGGCCCCCAATGTCAGCGCATATACATTGCCGCCCTTCGACTGCACTGCCATTTGGTACAGGGACGGTGCGAAAAAATAACTGGACGGGAAATTACCCGACTGCAAATCTATACCAGTAGATAGTATATATAACTGCCCGGTATAAGGGCTGTACTGTGCAAACATGGGGTCGCCATTGCGGAAGCTGAGTATAGACTGCCTGTTGGCTGTAAGGCCCGACTGTAATACATAATGCCAGTTAGCAACCGGTAGCTGTACATTTTCAGGTATTGATTCGAATAAATCACGCACAAGGGTACTGCCCTGTTGCAGGGTGTTAGCAGCTTGCGATGCTGTATCTATACCTGATATAGATATGTCACTGATTTCTTTTAATCCGTCGTTGAGGGCGGTGTAGTTATTCGTCCTGCCGGGGAATATGCACACCGTTTGCCCCAACTGTTGTGCCTTGGCCAGTTGTTTACCCAGCTCTGCACTGATGCGGGTACAACCATTCAGTATGACCAGGTTGTATTCAGTCCAGTCTGCCGGGGGAGTATTGATATTTACATTATTCAGCCTGAAACCATTGTACGCCCTGAAAGCAGCCTGTATATACGGGCTGGGCGCACCTTCGTTCAGCGCTAATACCGACAGATTGGGCGTGCTGTGTGCTGTAATACGGAAGGTATCGTCAAAACGCACTGATTCGTCGCCTATTACCAGTTCTATCTGTTGCCAGGCCGCATCATTCACCCTGAAGCTGATTGTATCACTACTTT
>JACFNS010000507.1 GCA_019454705.1 Taibaiella sp.
TTATATTAGCCGGCGGTTCCGGCACCCGGCTTTATCTATTGACAATAGCAGTCAGTAAACAATTGATGCCTGTTTACGACAAGCCGATGATATACTATCCGCTATCTACACTGATGTTGGCGGGTATTAATGAGATATTGATTATCACAACCCCTGAAGACCAGGCAGGATTTAAAAAACTACTGGGCGACGGTAGCCAGGTGGGCTGCAAGTTTGAGTATGTGGTACAGCCAAGTCCTGACGGGCTTGCACAGGCATTCATACTGGGCGAAGATTTTATCGGGAAAGAATCCGTAGCCTTGATATTAGGCGATAACATTTTCTACGGTTCCGGCATGGGGAAGCTGTTGCAGAATAAGGCTAACCCCGATGGTGCGGTTGTATTTGCCTACCCGGTAAGCGACCCTGAGCGTTATGGTGTTGTAGAGTTCGACAATGAATTCAAAGTAAAAAGCATTGAAGAAAAACCTAAAGAACCAAAATCGAACTTTGCAGTACCCGGGCTTTACTTTTATGATAATGAAGTCGTGGCTATCGCTAAAGCAATGAAGCCCTCCTCACGCGGCGAACTGGAAATAACTGACGTGAACAAAATATACCTGGAGAAAGGCAAGTTGGAAGTTGGCGTACTGGACCGTGGTACAGCATGGCTTGACACCGGTACATTTGATTCGCTGCAAGAAGCGGGGCAGTTTATAGAAGTAATAGAAAAACGCCAGGGCCTGAAGGTGGGCTGTATAGAAGAAATAGCTTACCGCAAGGGGTATATCAACAAAGAACAGCTAATGGCGCAGGCCGATAAATACATGAAAAGCGGCTACGGCGCCTACCTGAAAATGATAGCTGAAGAAAAGCACATAGCTACATTATAAATATTGCGATGCTATCATTGATACTCATACCGTTTATATCAGCGTTTATCGGTTATTTCACCAACTGGATAGCTATAAAAATGCTGTTCCACCCAAAGAAACCGGTGAATGTATTGGGTATATATATCCAGGGTATTTTTCCTAAAAGGCAGGCCCAGTTTGCCCAAAAATTGGGTGTGCTGGTTGCCAGCGAGCTGATACACTTTGACGAAATAGCCGCCAAACTCAAAGACCCCGAACAACTCAAAGCGCTTAACCCAACTATTGAGGCGCATATAGATAGTTTTCTTCGTGTACGGCTGAAGGAGAAAATCCCAGTAGTGGCTATGTTCATTGGCGACAATACCATCAACAAATTGAAGGACGGCATGATGGATGAGATTAATGTCCTGCTTCCAGAAGTAATAGACCAGTACACTCAAGGCCTGGGCCGGAAGATTGACATTGAAAAAATGGTGACCGAAAAAGTAGCAGCCTTCTCGTCCGACAAGCTGGAAGAAATACTACAGGCCATCATGAAGAAAGAGTTCCGTTTTGTAGAAATACTGGGCGGTGTGGTTGGTTTCCTTATAGGCTTGTTGCAGGTTGCTATTACTTGGTTACAGTAATGATTTTATATTGACTAATAATGTTTTATACAATTATTAGTCTTATCATATTGTATTGGCGGGGCAATGTCTTAAATTTGTGGCTCAAAGGCTTATCAAAATGGCACATTATTACAGCTTAGGCAAGATTCCGCATAAAAGGCACACACAGTTTCGCGATGATAATGGCAAGTTGTATTCGGAACAACTGTTCAGTACCGAAGGGTTCTCATCCAACTATTCACTGCTGTATCATGTACACCCGCCTACCCAGATAATTAAAACTGAAGAGCCAACAGATGTATCACCAAAGCCTGCAACAGACAATATACTC
>JACFNS010000508.1 GCA_019454705.1 Taibaiella sp.
CAGCTATGACTTTATGAGCCTTAGCGGTAGTGCCGATGTATTGTTGTTCGGGTGGTTTCAGCGCCGAAACCGTATTACACAGAGCAAATACAGCCTACAGGCAGCAAGTAAAGAACTGGAGCAATTACAGAACGATGTATCACTGAATGTGGCAACCGGATACCTGAGAATCTTACTGGCTAAAGAGCAGGTGAAAATAAACGAGCAACAGGTAGCATTGTCTAAACAACAATTGGAACAAACAAGAAGTTTTGCAGATGCAGGACGTGTGCCGGAGCTGAACGTAGCACAGTTAGAAGCACAATTAGCCAGTGATAGCTCTAATCTGATAGGCGCATTGACCGAATACAATTCTGCAATACTGGATATTAAAGCTCTCTTGAACCTGGATTTTGCAACACCATTTGAGCCGGTGGTACAGCAGAACATAGAATCAGATTTCAATAACGTATTTATAGACCCCTCGGAAATATATACTACTGCGGTAAGCCGTATGCCCGTAATATCAGCTGCGCAACTGCGCCTGCAGGCCGCGCGAAAAGGCCATGCTGCGGCAAAAGGAGGGTTGTGGCCACAGTTAGCAATCAGCGCACAGGCGGGTACCAACTATTCCACGCTCAACAAAGACTATAACGTAACAGGTGCCACTGTCAACCCTCTGCAGGGTACCTATGCATTCGACTCCAGCCGCAACGATGTATTGCCTGTTTACCAGACCACACCCGTTTTCACCACCAATACACTGCCGTTAGGCAAGCAATTAGATAATAACTTCAGGCAGACCATTTCGTTAGGTTTGAATATTCCGCTGTTCAACGGGTGGCAGGCGCAGACAGCAGCCAAACAGGCTAAGATTAATATGTTGATACAACAGCTGAACGTAGACCAGGCAGAACTGAAACTGAAGCAGGATGTGTATAAAGCTCATAATGATGCACGCAACGCTTTACAAAAGTATTATGCGTCGGCAAGGGCGGCAGATGCAGCTAAAAGGGCATACGAATTTGCACAAAAACGTAATGAACTGGGCCTGACAAATACTGTGGAGTACTTAGTGATACAAAACAATTGGTACAGGGCTGAAGCCAACATGGCCAGTTCAAAATATGATTTGATATTTAAACTCAAAGTCATTGATTTTTATCTTGGCAAAGAGCTGAAACTATAAGCTGGCAGATAATGGCTGAACTAAGGGATGTACTGCTGCAGGCAGCAAATGCCGGGGGAGATGTAATAGAACATTACTTCAAAGGCGTATTTAAGATAGAGAACAAGAGCACTGTTAACGACCTGGTGACGGAAGTGGACAAGCATGCCGAAAAAGCCATTATAGACGTTATTAAAAGCCATTTTCCCGGGCATAGTGTCATCAGCGAAGAGGCTGGTGAGTTGATGCAGGAATCTGATTACGACTGGATAATAGACCCGATAGACGGCACAGTAAACTTTGCCCATGCCATACCTATATGCTGCACCAGCATAGGGCTGCGACATAAAGGTGAAATGATATTAGGAGCTGTTTACAACCCTATTATGAAGGAGCTTTTCGTGGCTGAAAAAGGTAAAGGCGCCTACCTGAATGATGAAAGAATATCAGTTTCTAAAAAAAGTGATTTCAAAAAAGCATGCCTGGTAACGGGTTTCCCTTATAAATGGCCTAAAAGCTATGAACACCCCATAAAGGTTTTTGAACGTTTCATAATGGAAGGGTTGCCTGTAAGGCGCTTAGGTTCTGCTGCAATAGACCTGTGCTGGGTAGCATGTGGCAGGTTCGACGGATTCTGGGAATAC
>JACFNS010000016.1:0-14366 GCA_019454705.1 Taibaiella sp.
GATATGAAGCTGGTTTATATATTCATGCCAAAAGACGGGTCGCTTGAAAAGCTGGTAGAGCGTAAGGCTAATGAATTGGCTAGGAAAATCGTTCAACGGTCATCAACAACAATGAAACTGGAAGATCAGGCAACTTCTAATGAACGAATCCTTGAAGCGATACAAGAACTGACTATCGAACTTAAAAGAGAAATGCCAGGTACGCTATGGGATTAAAAGATATACCCACCATTGAAGGTCAGACCCCTCTTGATGAAGATGAAAAAGACGCGCTACTTCTTGATACAGTCACTACCAGAAAAGAGCTGGATGAAGTAGAGGAACAAAATATTCAAAAAGCGATTCAATGGACTTTGACCAGGCGCAGGCAATTCACGCTTGATGAGATACTAAGTGAAGCGTTTGTCCGTGAGTTGCACAGGCGGATGTACGGAGACGTATGGGGATGGGCGGGAGAGTTTCGCACGACAGACAAGAATATTGGTGTGGATAAACATCAAATAGGTATTTCCCTAAGGATGCTGCTCGATGATTGCCGGTATTGGATAGAAAATAATGTCTATTCGCCAGATGAAATCGCTATTCGCTTCAGCCACCGGATTGTAGCCATACACTGCTTTCCTAATGGTAACGGTAGGCACTCTCGCCTTATAGCCGATATACTTATTGAAAAAATTTTCCAACGTGAGGTGTTTACCTGGGGCGGAGGGAATCTCGTAGCGGCCGGGGATATCAGAACTGCTTATCTCCAGGCTATCCGTAAAGCTGACCAAGAAGAATATGAGCCTCTTATCCGGTTTTCACGCTCGTAATTTCAGATAAAAGAAGATGTGACCCCCACTCAAAATAAATGATGACAATGCAAACTCATCTGGCGAATTGACAATATTTTATAAAAAAACTCCGTGGATTCCTCCACGGAGTTTTTTTATCAGGTACAACCTGTTACAGTTTAAAATCTAAAATTTCATCGTCCAGTGATGAAACTTTATCATTCAGCAGCGTTGTCAGAAAACCCGTCAGCATATTAATCAGGTTGGTATTGCTGGTTTCAAAGGTCTGCCCTTTGCTGTCTTTCAAAGTCAGTACACAGCTATCATCGCTGGCGAAGCTGAATGTCCGCACGTTGTGCAATGTTTCCACGGTACGTTGCCGTTTCATGGTCAGTGAACGTAATTCTTCTACGCGCTGGATACGTTCTTCCAGGGATGGTTTGCCCGCCTTTTCTTCCTTGTGCGGTGCAGGCTTTGTGATGGGCGCAGTTACTACCGGTGCTGTCTTGTCAATGCCATTCTTTTGGTCATTCTTGATCTGTTGTTTCATAAATTTTTCAGTTTATGCCAGCCCGTATGTTGCAGGCCACGCGCTACACAGGCTGGCGGTTTAATAATCATCGGAATAAGCTCAATTCCAGGCAAGGAAAAAGCCGTAGAGAACCGGCACAAACAAGGAGGAATTCGCAGAAGCAAATCCTTGTTTGTTCATTTTATGTCGGTTTCAAGGCTACCTTAGCCGCAGCAATTGACGCTTCATGCCGCATGATAAAACAATACGCGCCTCCGCGCCGCTCCTGTACGGAACAGGAACTGCAATAGAAATGTAAATGATACACGAAAGAAAGAAAAAAGAGTTTGGCTATAACAGCATCATGCCACGCCCATAAGTTCCATATTGACGATAAGGCCGATATGGATGGCGAACAGGCATAGCTGTGCAGGCTGCCTGTAGGCTAATTTGCGACATAGATCCTGCTGTATATTCCGTGCTTGGGGAACCGTAATATTCATCGCCCCTGCAATAGCATTATTGGTATGGTGGGTATATAGATGCACCAGGTATTCCATTTCCATCTCTGTTATATGCGGATAGACACGGTTAAGTTCTTCTGTCCCTTTTGACAACAGGGATTTTACCTTGTCCGTATGATAAAAACCAGTTGTGGCGATCTGCTGCAAAGCCACGAATAATTCATCGGGTGTGGCTTGTTTGCTGATAAAGCCATTAGCACCATCACATATTACGCGGGCGATGGTGTAATCATTCCTGTGGCCTGATAAGACCAGCACTTTTAGCTGTGGCCAGCGACTACGAATAATACGTAGCGCCCTGTAGCCGTTCATTACAGGCATATTGATGTCCAGCAACACTATTTCAGGTAGTGCTTGTGCCTGTTCCAACCTGTTGATTAAATCAGTGCCGTTGACAGCGAGCATCACGACTTTGAAAGCATAGTTTTTGGCGGCGTTTAACAATTCCTCATAAGCTACCCTGTGTGTCACCAGGGCATCGGCCAACGCAATCGTGATGACTTGTTGTTGCATAGTCTGTATTTTTTTAAGATAATAAATATGACAGACTTACAGGAAATATTATAATGGAACAAAAGAAAACGAATTTATTGTTCCCACCAAATTTTAAAAATTGTCATGAACAATGTGCTAAAGTGCACTGGTTTTTTAAGTGCAACTCCCATGTGCACCCGGAAAGCCTACTCATAGAGCATTAGTTGCAAAGTGCTGAATATCATTTATTTGAACTAAAACGGATGGCATGGGCTTACACAAAAAATGGGTGTTTTTCCCCTGTTTTTTGTCAGATTTTTTTGTAAATCTTTATACAACTGATTGAAGTACTGACGAACAGGGACGTTATTTCACAACAAAATTACAACTTGTTGTGAGTTAATGCGAGATGGCTGGAATAATAAGAACAATGCCTTTTTGAAAACAAATATTCTTCATAAATAAAACACCGACACTATGCAGCTAAGAAAATTATTATCCCTGCTGTCTTTCACAGTCTTGTTTTTGTTATCGGCCACAAGAACAATGGCGCAAGTCCCGGATACTGTTGATGTATATGGCCCTGACACAGTTTGCCAAGGTTATGAGTATGAATACTATGTAGATCCTGACAGTCTTCCTGATGGCGATACATGGTGGCAGATAAACACCAATGGCACTATCGTTAATGTTGTGGCTAATTATACTGCCAGGGTAAAATGGGTATCTGTTGGGAATGGTGTTCTCATATTTCATAAAAAAGACCCCAGCGGCAGCTATACAGCATATATAGGCATAAAACGGGTGCATATATTATCATTGCCACAACCCTTTATAACAACAAATTTTAAAGTCAAATGTCAAAAACCTGGCACAACGGACACGACGGACTTTCAGGGGTTTGATACATCAGAATGTATCAGGGTATGCGCTTATAACTGTATTACCTACTATGCACATGGTCAACCGGGCAGCACATACAACTGGAATGTTTTTGGAGGTAGTGTCAGTTTTCAGGACGCAGATAGCTGTATCATTTGCTGGGATGCACCAGGATCAGGATATGTAACCGTAGAAGAAACCACTGTGCATGGTTGCGTTGGAGAGCGTAGCTATTGTGTTGAAATACTGGAAAGCCCGATTGCGCATTTTGTAGCCTTGCCAGATACAACCCAAAGAAACCTGAATATTTGTGACAGTACCGAAGTTATTTTCTTAGATAAATCCTACGCCTCTGCTGGTTCTCCTATCATGTCCTGGCATTGGGATTTTGGTGATGGCAGTTACAGCAATGCAAAAGGTTCGCTTTCAGCGCCTGTGACGCATATGTATGCAGGCCCCGGTCATTATACAGTAACGCTGACGGTTACTAATAAATGTGGCTGTTCCACAACTGAGACGATGGAAATCAATGTAGATGCGAATGTGCGAAAGAAAATAGAATGTCCGAGGGTGGTTTGTGAAAACGACACTGCTGTATATTCAGTCAATACATCCTGTTCCACAGCTACCTGGACTATTATCGGCGGAACGGTAATAAATTCGACTTTTAACTCCGTTATGGTGAAATGGGATGCAGTTGACCCATCAGGTTTTGGTTATGTGATATTCGACGAAACTTCCTGCGGACAACCCTGTGCAGTTTCCACGGTAAAAGTTCCGGTTGTTTTGAGTAATGGAACTATTGAGGGGCCTACCATTCTTTGCCCTTATAGTAACTACATCTTTAAGATGCCGCAATGGCCGACAACGACTTTCAATTGGTCATTGAACGGTGGTGCAATGGCATATATCATGCCTACCGACCAACCCAATGAAGTAGTGATATATACAGCAACTGCCGAATCCTTAACGCTCACCTGCAATTACTATAATACGATGCTTGGTTGTAGCGGAACAGCAACGCTCAATATTGATGTATTAGACCCGGTTGTGTTATCCGGCCCGCAAAAGGTATGCCTGAATACAAATGGCACTTTTAATCTTACAGGCACGAATGCTTCAACAGCAAGTTGGGTATTAACCGAGCCATCAAGTGGTACACAAACGGGTTCGGGAGCAACATTTATCGGGCAGTTTGACGAAGTGGGCACATATATACTTACCGCAACGGGAACATTCTGTCCTCTTTCACCATATATCATTAAAGTTGATCCGCTACCACCTACGCCGGATACGATAATTGGGCCTGATTCATTCTGCCTGGGAGTTGGTAAGCGTTTCCTTGGTCGCAATGATGCCCCTGGCACAATATTTAACTGGGCGATGGATAACGGTACTGTGAACGCCGCTTCTGGTGATGAAACCCATGCAAAAATGCCTTTGGGTTCAACAGGGCCGTATATCATCTATCTTTGGAGGGAAACAAGGGAAGCGCCTTACTGCCACTCCGATACAATTACCAAACAGGTTTATCCGCCGACTATCAATCAAAATATCACAGGTAATACGACACCTTGTGTAAGTACACATTACGCCTACCAATCCAGTTACGATGAGGGAGAACAGTATGAATGGCGGATTGTCCCACAAACAATGGGTAGTGTACGTGCCGGTGATGGCTCACAAGCAGTAAATGTACTATGGAACAACGCTCCCGGTACAGCTTACTTGATATGCAAGATGCACAAATGTTTTACCGATTATATTGATACGCTGGTAGTAAATATTGGCGGACAGCCATCCGTAGTATATAGCGGCCCGTCACCTGTATGCGGAGATGATTCATTTACTGTTTCAGTGACCAATGCCACAGCAACCTTTGATTTTGGTGATGGTACTGGTTTTCATACGAATGGTACTGGCTCATTCAAATACGCTTACGACGGCAATGCAGATATGACTGCGACATTAACTATCAATGTGACTACTGCATGCGGGTTGAGGTACCAATACACACCAAGCCCAACCATAGTGGTCAATCCAACACCAATGGGGACTGTAACCCCTGTTGCGATAAATTCGTGTAATACGGTGTATGACACTTTGAGATATGACCATTTGGTCGGAAACATGGCGCTGACACCATTCACTTATCAATGGTATAAGGATGGTGTGGCTATTAGCGGAGCCACAAACAATGAGTATATCGTGACTACATTTGGTAATTACTGGATAGAAGTCACGAGTAATGCCCCTGACCTATGTACATGGAAAAGCGACACGGTTAAAGTGCGTGATATATGTCCCTGCGCTGCACCTGGATTTGGGTATATTACATCTGGCACGGTCAGTGATTGTAATGAAATGAATTTCACCGCGACTTACTCCACCACCGATTTCCAGTTCGCAGTTTGGGAATTATTATCAACTAAAACGGCGTATATAACAACCCAAAACTATTCCAGCGCTACAGCTATAGCAACAGCACCGGGGTACTATACAATCAAGTACACTGCCCATTATGAAGATACCCTTGGTAACAAATGCACATTTGAAGACTTTAAAACAGTAGTAGTACGCTATGTGCCTATTCTGAATTACGGCTTCACCTGTGCCGACTCTGCTGGGTATAGAGAAGTTGTATTAAAAACGGGAGTTACAGTATTTCCCGGCTCGAATTATAATCATGAATTTTTTGTAGATAATGTGTTGGTGCAAAACAGTACCCAGAGTACATGGACAGGCTACCTAAGCCCAGGAGTACACACAGCCAAACTCAGATCTTCTTACAATGGTGATACTTGTGAAGCGATTGCAGACTTTACCGTTGTATGGGTAGATGCGGCCTTTACATTTGAGCGGGATACAACCTGCGAAGAAGAAGCTGCTGTACAATTTACCAATGCTTCGCTTTCATACACATCTTCGCATTGGTATTTTGGCGATGGTACTGAAAATACTCAGGATAACCCGGCTAGGGTTTATAACACACCAGGTAGTAAGGTCGTCAAATTAGTTGTTACAGATGCATCCGGCTGTAAGGATTCCGTGACACATTCTGTAGTAATATGGCCAGATTCATTACAAGGAACATTGTCCGTAACGCCTAAATTTTTATGCCCTAATGGAGGTTTAACTTTCGACTATATACCCAATCTGGGAACAATACAGCCGGAAACCTACTATTGGTACCTGGACAGAGGTATTGCAGGCGTTACAAATTTTGAACCCTGGGTAATAGGTGCGGTAACGGGTATGTGGTGGATGCATGGCGAGAATAGGTTCGGCTGCGTGGTGAATACCAATGCCGATACCACGGAGGTAACCAACGTTCCCAGACCGTTTATAACCGGGGATGCTGATGCCTGTGTGAACGTGCCGTATAACCTGAACGGGTACGCCGGTAGCGACCCAAATATCAACTATCGCTGGATGCTGAACGGAGTGGTGATGAGCCCGGCGCAAACCAATCCCACATTGACGCAAACAAATAGTAGTTCCGGCACATATACCTATCGTTTGATCATAGATGTGTTCTCAACAGGAGCGTCAACCTGGTGTACAGATACCAGCCAACCATTTGTAGTGACGGTACATCCTAAACCCGCTGCACCTGTAGCTACGTTTAACATTACGGATTGTAATAAATACGAGGTGGAACTGAACGGCAGCCATACCTCGGGGTCTACGCAGACTTTTAACTGGAGCAACGGGTTAACAGGCACACAGGTTTATACCTATTCGGGCGGCCCGTACAACCTGGAATTTACTGACCAGTACGGTTGTAAGAGCGATGTGAGCATATTTGTGCCAAAAGACCCACGTGAATATCTCTGGATATTCCCTACAGGGTGCTGGAGTATTTGCCCTCCGCAACATTATACCATTACTGGCCCCATTATCCGGTTTACACAGTGGGATTACTTGAAGAATGGAGGTTCTGTACACGGTGGCAGCAACAGTAAACCTACCGATTACTTAACTTTAGGTACTGATGCGCCGGGTATCTTCAACCTGTACTTAGACAACGGATATTGCAATGTAACCAGTGGGGATATGATTGTTGATACCAACTGTACGCCCATTACCTGGGCGGGCAAGCCGGGCAGGCTGAATACGGAAGCAATAGAAAGCAGGTTAAAACCAGCACTAAACCTGGTGCCCAATCCTGCCGAGAACGGCACGAAACTTGTATATACGTTCACAAGATTTGAATCTGAGAAGCGTATAGAGGTGTATGATGTGACAGGCAGGTTGATGGTAAGCCTGCTGGCAGACGGTATACAAGGCAATACCTGGTTGTCTTTAGACAGGTTTACACCCGGAATATACCAGGTGGTGCTAAAGCAGGATGGGAATGTACTGCTGCATGAAAAACTGAGCGTGATTAAATAAACAAAAACTAGGATAGCAGGTGAGTAATCCCTGCTATCCTTAATAAAAAACATATTGAGGATAGTTCTTTACGTACAAAATCAACAATGCATGAAAGCAACAATACTACTGTTAGGGTATTTTATACTTCTTTCTGCCGGTGTGACAGAGATAAAATTATACGCCCAAAGCTGGCAATGGGGTGACAGGGGCGGCAGCCCGCAGTCCGTTTCCTCCAGCAACTGGGAAGAAGTTAAAGACATGGCCGTGGATTTAAACGGCAATGTCTATATACTTGCTAATGTAAAATCCGATAATATTGATGTCGGCGGCCAGAGTATTCCCGGACGAGGAGATTTAGATGTATGTTTGGCCAGTTTCCGGTGCAATGGCACATTGCGTTGGGTCAAAATAATGGGCAGTGCGAATTATGGTGACGTGCCACTTGCATTAAGAACAGATAAGCTAAATGGTGTTTATCTATCCATATATTCGCCCAGGACAGCCAATAAATACCCTGTGTACATTGGCAATGACACTGTTATTAATAGCAATGACGAACGCTCCTTTTACATTATCAAGTATGATACGTCCGGTAATTTCAAGTGGGTGCGCGCCCCACAACCCGATACAGCGACAGCAAATTTCTTATCCGGAACCATTGATATGGATGTGGATAGCGCAGGTAACATTCATGCGCTATGCCAGTTATCTCCGGGGATATTTGAAGGTAGCTTTGTCGCTGTAACCACATATACATTCCAAGGTTTCCCATACCAGGATTGTATACTGAAGTATGACAGGGACGGCAACTTTCAGGGCGGATTAGCTTTTGATGCCAAGAATTGCATCCGCACTGGCGTGAGAATGATTCGAGATGCTGAGACCGGTAATTATTATCTATCAGGTGGCAATATGTTCAGTGCTGCTCTTCCTATGGGCAATACGCAAATTGCAGCCGCCAGTGGTTATATCGCTTGTTTTAATACTGAGGGCAAGTACCTGTGGAATGTACAATCCAAACATGCAAGTTTTTATGGCCGTCTTGTTTTAGACAAAGACAAAAACATATATTTAGCTGGTGGTATCAATGGCCCTGTAACAGACCCCAATGCAAACTTTAATGGTTTTGTTGCCACCAACGCGACCATACATGGGGCACCCTTTATAGTAAAACTTGATAGTAACAGAAAAAATGTTTGGGCCGCCTATGGGATTGTCGATGCTGCTATGGGTTCAGTTGGGGTTGCTTTAAGAAACAGTGGTGAAGTAGCACTGGCAGGTTACTTTGCAGGCTATAACCTATCCTGGCCCGGATATACTAAAGACACCCTCAGTTACCCAGCTAATTCTGCTTACAGACCACTTATAACAAGGTTCAATACACAAACTGGACAAGTGTTGGGAATGGAAACACTTGCAAATGACAGCGCTGAATCTTATGCAACAATTGCGGTAAGCGATGGGAGAAACAACGTCTATATCGGTGGTAACTTCAGCAATAAGCTAACAGTTAACAGCAAAACCCTATACACCGTTGGTGGTGAAACCGACTGGTTTGTGGCAAAGTATGGACACAACAACTGCAACTGCAAAAATATACCTGAGCCTAAATTCAGCTATACAAAAAATTCACTCAACAATATAACTTTCAACTATACAGGCACACCTCACAGTACAATCGAATGGGATTTCGGAGACGGCAATACTTCTACACAAACATCGCCCAACCATATATATGCTTCAGGCGGCACTTATTCAATATGCGTAAAAGTCACTAATAGTTGCGGGGATAACACCTACTGCCAGTTTGTAGATACATGGCCGAATAGTGTTGGTGAGCAAATGTTAAATGACAAAGTAAAGATTTACCCGAATCCAGCTAATGAAGTGTTATTTATTACAGGACTGGAAGCGGGCACAAAAATTGAACTATACGATATTGTTGGCAGACAAGTGTATCAGGGTATTTCAAAAGCAGAAAAAGAAATGATAAACATCAACAATCTACCCACAGGCAATTATATCATTAAGTTTACAAGTACTGATGGCACAAGGATAAGCAAAAAGATGGTAAAAGGACTATAAAAAACAATGACGATAAGCATGTGCAAATTATATAGAACTTCTATAAAGTGATATTTATCGTATATTAGCATTAAAACTAGTAGCAATGTCAAACTTATGGACATGGGGAGGTACATACTTTGGATACAGGGATGGTGATAATTTATGGACACATGATGGCAAGCATGTCGGCAAATTCTATGATGACGAAGTCTATGCCAGCAACGGCAGGTATTTGGGAGAGATAAGAAATGACAACCGATTAATAACAAAAATTGGTCGAAAGAGCTACGTGAAAAGTAGTTTTACACCGTCCTCAAATCGAATTGGCAGGGTTCCCTATGTCAACTATACAGGATATGTTATGGTCATGGGATATGAAGATTTTCCTCCACCAGACAGTTTTCGATAGACTGTACAATGCAACTATCTCAGCTTACTCAAAATTCTTTCATTGTAGTCATCAATTATAGTACTTGGCAGGCTTTTGAGATATGTTTCAGTCAAAAACAAACTATGATTTAGCAACAAGCACTGGTACATACAATTAACGGAAGAACAAAGTAACAGGGTCGTTTATTAGTATAAAAATGCATTCAAAGTATCTTCCCACTTCTTAAAGCCACTATCAGGAGAGCTATAATCGTGTTCAATTACGCAAAAATTGGGGTTGGCCTTATTGAGAGTCCTGTATTCCCGTTTAGTACCCTGTCGTAATTTTTTTATCTCGTCATCAATTTCTGCAATAAACTCTTTCATGCCAGGTTGAGTATCTTTCTCATATTTCCAGACATAAGTAGCCTCTTTAGTATTGTAAGTTTCCCAGACAATATAGATGCCCTTTTCACACCTTATTCCAAACAGAAATGACACGGGTCTACCTGTAACTTTTAGGTTGACAAGGGATCTGTCGTGCTTATGTGATAGGTGCAATAAGTGCTTGTAATGCCTTGTATGCTGCTCTTGGGCTATTTTAGACATCAGCCATTCAACTGATTTGTTTTCCAGTTCAGGGAAGCTGCTATTAAATGCATCTTCTAAACTTCTTATTTCATCTGTCTCTTTCCCAAGAATACTATCGGCAATTAAGTCATCTTCAATTTGAGTAAGAGTTCCCTCATTTATTTGTTGAATGTCATCCGAAACAGCCCTCGTTTCAATAACGGTATCACCTGAAACTATGAGGTTGCAAATCACTTCAATTTTGCCTTTTTTGAATAGCTTTGAAAAATAAGGTTTAATCGAATCAAACTCTTTTCGAATAAAAGCATGATGTATTTTAAATGTAACCTCTTTACCTATTTCGGTACAATATTGTAGAAATGATAGAGACCCGTCTTCGAACACTAGTTCTGATATCTGTTTGGTTTTCTTTAAGCTTATATTACGTTCTTTAGTCTCTGGTTCTTTAAAGAGATCTTCGATTGATTCTTCAAACTCTACACCATAGTCATATAATTCAATGTTGTCTTTTTGTTTAGATGGAATATCATGGTTCCTTTTTATTGAGGCTTGCCAATAAACATCATTAAGAACAATCTTTTCAACCGGATTGTCGATAAAAATATCCTTATTAGCCTCAGTGCTTATTTGGTAATGGTGTTTATTTAACGGTGTACGATTTTCAACCTTTAGCAATAGTGTTGCTGTTTCCTTTCTATAGCTAACAACTCGGCACATTGTAATTTTCCCTGGTAATAACCCGTCAAAATCATTTAGAGGTATGCGCATATCGCCGCAGTAATAAATCCAGTTCTCCTGCTGTTCGACAACTATAATTCTATCAACTATTGGATGCATTTACGCTAAGTTTACCAAATAAAAATACGACTCAACCTGTAAACAGAAATAATAAAGTAAGTGTTATTAAGCAAGGGATAATAAAATTATCTGCCCTGCAAAATTCTTTCATTATAGTCGTCAATTATATTACTTGGTAGGCTTTTAAGGTATGTTTCAGTAGTTTTAAGACTGGAGTGGCCGAGCATGGTGCTAATCGCATTAAGAGGCACTTGCAGTATCATGGCTTGTGTTGCAAAAGAATGGCGACTGACATAGCTGGTCAGGTTTTCTTCGATACCACATAGCTTTGCAAGTTTTTTCAACTTCTTGTTATAACGTTTTCTTGCCCACTCAATATCCCTGTATTGCAACAAGGCACTGTCACGCTTCAAGATTGGGAAAACATACTCACTTTCAGGGTTTTGGCTGATATAATGCTGCAAAATGCTGTTAAGAGCGTCAGACACTTTTATATCATAAAGCTTGCTGGTCTTTTTGCGGCGATATCGAATGCGATTATCTGTGATGTCAGACTTCTTTAAAAAAGCCATATCCGTAAAGTTCATGCCATACATCATATAACTGGCCACAAAGTAGTTACGGGTGTTAAAGCACTCATGCCCATCTGCAATGTCACAGTCGATAATTTTCTTTAACAGATCCCAGTCAATCGCTCGTTTTGCGGTTGGGGCGGTCTTGACTTTGTATTCGTCAAACGGATAAAGCTCCCTTTCAACCAACCCGGCCTTGATTGCCTTGTTATAGACTGCCCGTATAGTGCGCATATAAACAGCAAGCCCATTAGTGGTATTACCCTTGGCGTAATGGGCCGTTTCAAATTTTGTCAGAAAATCATAGGTAATGGCTTTGAAAGGCAGGTCTTTATCTATCCCCCAATAATTCTTTACAACCGCCAGCACGTCTTTATACGACCTGGCCGTACCGATACGATTTGCCTTTTTCAGTTCGACAATCTGTTCTTGCGTGAAATTTATAAATGAGCCATGAGTTGCTGGTTTATAGATTTTCTCTTTAATGTCCGTCACAGTCAGATTATCCAGTTCCCCTGCTTCATTCAGTTTCAGGATGATGTCCATAGCATCAGCCTTTTTCTTTTGAATGAGGTTATTGAGTCGTGTCACAGAGCCGACATTTAAACAGGATTTCTTCACAAGCCTGTTTTTATCATCCCAATCTTTTTCACTGACATGGAATCCCAACGGGATTGCGGTGGTGGTTCTATTATGGCCGATGCGCAGGATAATCGGATAAAGGCCGTCTTTCTTTTTGCGGCGGGTGTCGAGGGTGATTACAATATTCGTATTCATAGCCTAACAAAACTACGAAAAATTTGCACACGATTTGCACACGGATTCAGGTTTTTAATGAACTGCAAAAGACATGAAAACGGTTGAAACACCTTTAAATAAAGGGTTTTAGAGTCATGTAACACCATTTAAAACCACAAATCGCTTGTCTCATAATCAGGGGGTCCTAGGTTCAAGTCCTAGTGGGACCACATAATAAAGCCCCGAACATTCGGGGCTTTATTATGTCTACTGATACTTTTAATTAATTATCTGTTTCTAAAATACGAACTTTAAATTGTGTACGTCTATTTTGCTGATGTTTTGGCGGAGTACATATAATATCATCAACACACTCGTTCAGAGGTTGACGTTCTCCATACCAACCAGGTGCTAACCTCTCCTTATCGATGCCTTTACCAATAAGATAATCTATCAAAGGTTTTGTATGATCCTTGAGATACTCTTTATATTTTATGGCCGCATCATTGTACTGAAAATTTCGGTAGTGCTTATTCGCCTGGCGGTAAGTGGTGTTACAGCCAATTGTGAACAACGTAAATCCAATAAGTGCGTAACTAATAAACCTTTTCATATATAAATATTTTTTTTTAAAAGAATCGTGGAGACTTCATTTTGATTATTGTTTCTCCAATGTCATAAGCCACCATCAATTCGTGTGAGCCGCGTGTATGTGGTTGAAGTTTGTTAATAGGTATGTCATACGCGTAGCCAAACCTTGTCCGTTTAGTAATATTCATTTCAAACAAGGCAACAACACTTTCTTTTGTCCTGTAAGACGCCCCTACCGAAAAATTCTCATAAAGAATACATTCATGTTTAAATCCGCTTCTACAGGTGCATTCGGCACATACTTTATCAGCGTTGATGGTTTCAGGTACACTTTGTCCTGCAAATTGAATACATAACCGGCCGCGGCGAAATAGTGCCTTTCGTAGTGAGGTACTCGTGAAATTTGTGCAGACAGAAATGTTGATGGCTTATTATAATTCAAAAGATGCGGAACTGAAATGCCGGCGTAAAACCTGTCTGTATAATAGTATGCGCCTGCTCCAAAATTTGGAATCCATTTGTTTTGTATGTCCGACATGAACACCTGATCATTTTGGTCCCATATCTTAAGCGCCGTGAGGTTTGCACTATAGAATGACACCATCCCTTTCAGCCCAAGGGCAAGTTGCCCCTTTTTCATTTTAATATGGTATGAATAATTAACTGCAACATCTGTCTGACGAGAAACACCTATTACATCATGCGCCAGGGTACCTCCCAAACCTACATTTGCATTGAGAGGCAGGCTTGGCAGGTGAAAGGGATTATATTGAACAGACGCATTCCACCCTTAAGTATGTCGCAATAGCGGGATGTAGGGCGAACTGATACCGGTTAATTTTGTTGTGAACATTAAATGAACTTGTATGCAAAAGATAGTTCCACACCTGTGGTTTGATAATGAGGCCAAAGAGGCGGCGGAGTTTTATACTTCCATCTTCCCCCAGTCGGTGGTGACGAATACCACCGTGCTGCACGACACGCCATCGGGCGACTGCGATATAGTGAGTTTCACACTATGGGGGTATAATTTCATGTCGATAAGTGCGGGGCCGCTGTTTAAGTTCAACCCTGCGGTATCTTTTATCGTCAACTGCGA
>JACFNS010000016.1:14376-16480 GCA_019454705.1 Taibaiella sp.
CCCTGTTCTTCAAAGACGGGCCATCGCCGGAAACAGCTGCGCGGGAGCAATTAGACATCATATGGGGCAAGCTGCTGGACGGCGGCACCGTCATCATACCATTGGATAAATACGCCTTCAGCCAACGGTATGGCTGGGTACAGGATAAATACGGGGTGAGCTGGCAACTGATGCTGACCGACCCGGCGGGCGAACCGCGCCCGGCGATTATCCCGTCGCTGATGTTTGTGGGCGATAAGGAGGGGCGTGCAGAAGAGGCTATCAGTTTTTACCTGTCGGTGTTTAAAGATGCAGACCCGGGCACCATACACCGCTATGGCGCCAACAGTGCGCCTGACAAAGAAGGGCATGTGATGTTTGCCGACTTTATGCTGGAGCAGCAATGGTTTGTCGCTATGGACAGTGCACATGAACACAATTTCGGTTTCAACGAGGCGATATCGCTGATGGTGTATTGCCGCGACCAAAAAGAAATAGATTATTACTGGGGCAAACTCTCCGCCGTGCCCGAGGCCGAGCAGTGCGGCTGGCTGAAAGATAAATTTGGCCTGAGCTGGCAGATAGTGCCTGAGCGCATGGACGAGATGATGGCCACCAAAGACCCCGAAAGGCTGAAGAGGGTAACGGAGGCTTTTTTGCCCATGAAGAAATTTGACCTGGCGGAACTGGAAAGGGCTTATGCGGGGAAATAATATATAGCGTTGCAAACGCCTGTCCGTAGCATCCCCGTTGCAAACGAGGACGAGGGGAGTTGATATTTGGCGTTGCAAACGCCTGTCCGTGCCATCCTCGTTGCAAACGAGGACGAGGGGAAGTGATATTGGGCGTTGCAAACACCTGTCCGTAGCACCCCCGTTGCAAACGAGGACGAGGATGCAGATATGCCTCACCCGATTGCCCGGCGAATGATGTTGGCTTAGAGGTTGCATCGTGTATCTTTTTCAGGGAAATACATTTTGCCGAATGTGTTGTACTGCGGTTGCCCCAGTGTGCGGCTGCGCTCCTCTGCCAGGGCGCGGTCCATTTCAGCTATTTCCTCATCGGTATAGATGTGTGGTGGCGGAGCTTCGGCTTCGGCGCGCTTGTGCTGACTGTACCAGGTGGCGTGCAAGATGTCTTCTTCGGCGAGTTTGCGTTTCTCCAGGATGTGCAGGTAGGTGTGGTATAAGGGGGAGTTAGGGGAGACGGGGTCCAGCCTTGTGTTTTCTGTCCCTCGCGAGTGCCCCACCCCCGTCACTGGCGTGACACCCCCGCCAGCGGGGGACAGGCTGTCGCCCCCGAAAGGGTCGGGATAGGTTGCGTTTGAAAGTGTTGTTTCGGATGAAAGTGTTGCTCCGCCAACTGAGTTGGGGACAAGCGAAGTGTTGCCGTTTTCAAGAGGATTTTTTTCCTGCGCGGGACTTGTGTATTGTGTGCCAAGTGTTGCCGGAGGGTTGCCGTTTTGAGTGGAATTTTCCTGCGGGAGTGTTCTTCGCGAGTCAACCTCCCCCGAATGGCTCATGCCTGTCGGCATTTCTCCATTCTCCCCTCCTAAAAACAGGAGGGGAGTCTCTTTTTTTTCACGGTCTTGGTGGGAAAGTGTTGCCGGAGGGTTGCCGTTTTCGGTGTTTTTTTCCAGTGGGGGATTTGTGTTTTCAGTCCTGCGCGAGTGTTCCACCCCCGTTCCCGCATCCCGAATGGCTCGGGACAGGCGTGCGGGATCACCCCTCCCTACCTTCGGTTGGGACAAGCTGCTCCCGAAACAGTCGGGACCCCGAAATGGTCGGGGCAGGCAGGCAGCGGGGGACAGTGCTGCAGCGCCAAGTGTTGCCGGAGGGTTGCCGTTTTGGGTGCTTTTTTCCAGTGTGGGATTTGTGTTTTCTGTCCCGCGCGAGTGCCCCACCCCCGTCACTGGCGTGACACCCCCGCCGGCGGGGGACAGTTCTTCGCTCCCGGAAGCCGAGGGTTCCTGCAGCATTTTTTTCGCTTTGCGGGGCAGCATGACGATGCCGGGGGGAAGGTCGGTATTGACGGGGGCGGCGGGGTCGTCGCAGGGACGGCCGTCTATATAAATGTTGAACTGGGACAGTACGGGGTCGTTAAAATTCCGCATACGGTTGCAGGC
>JACFNS010000509.1:0-1521 GCA_019454705.1 Taibaiella sp.
TTACTGGAAGTTTTTTCAGCCACGTTTCGCAAGAAAGGCAAAACGGATAGTTACCGTATCAGAGTTTTCCAGGCAGGATATCATCAGCCATTATGGTATAGAAGAAGCAAAAATTGATGTAGCCTGCAATGGTGCGCACGATGCCTATCGTCCTCTGCGGTGTGATGAAAAGGAGGCAGTGAAGAAGAAATACGCTGACGGCTGTGAATATTTTGTGTTTGCAGGTGCCCTGCACCCGCGCAAGAATATAGTGAACCTGCTGAAGGCATTTGTTGCTTTTAAAAAAATGCAGCGCAGTGATATGAAGCTGGTGATAGTAGGCCGCTTTGGGTGGAAGTATGATGAGGTGCTGGAGATGAGGGAGAATATGCCCTATAAAGATGATGTGAAGTGGGTGGGCTATATGAATGTGGATGAACTGAGCCTTGTGACTGGTGCAGCGTATGCGATGGTGTATCCGTCTTACTTTGAAGGATTTGGCATACCTATACTGGAAGCGCTGAAATGTGATGTGCCGGCTATTGTCAGCAATACATCGTCGATGCCTGAGGTGGCGGGCGATGCCGGGCTGCTGGTGGACCCCAACGACGTGGAGGACATAGCTGCCAAGATGGAAAAACTATACAAAGACGAAAACCTGCGTACAAAGCTAATAGCAGCTGCCCCCGCACAGGTAAAAAAATTCACATGGGACAAGGCCGCCGATGTGCTTTGGCAGAATATTGTGAAGTGTTTGAAATAATAAAACCGAGGTAATTACCTCGGTTTTATTCTGTATGATTATATCATAGATTTTGCAAAGCTTCCTGCAATGCCTCCGGGTCTTGCATATTTTCCCAACCTATAATACTGCCCAGGTATATATAATATGCAATGCATAACAAGGAGAAAACTAACCCTATAATAGCACATATGCGTCCGGCGTTAAGATTGTTAAAGGAGGACTTAGTGTACATATAAGGGTTGGATTTATATAGTTTCATATCCTTTGCAGCAAGCACTAATGCAATGACGGCCAGAACAGCACCAATACCCCAACAACAGCAAGTGAGAATACCTATGATACCTAATATCAATACCGCCGTTGCATTGGGCAGCGCTACTTGCGGTTGGTTAAAATCCTGTTGAGGTTGGGTATAATCTGTCATATCAGTTGATGGTTTAGAATTTTGTAAATATAATTAACAGCCATTACTCCTACTGTAATAATAAACAATATTTTGAGAATATATGCCCCGCGGCTGAACCCTATAGAGAGGTGGAGAACCAGGAAAGCCAGTGTAGCTAATATAAATATCGTTGGAGGGTATAAGCTCCATGATGTTGCAAACTCGCCATGAAAAAGCGCCCAGGCGGAACGCTGCAAACCACAACCAGGGCAATCTAAATAAAGGAATCTTTTAGACGGGCAGGTAAGCATATATTTTCCCGTCCATGCCGTATCAACCACTGATAACATCAGGAGACAGATTTGTTTTTTCATACTCTGCTACAAGTGCCGGGCGTGCTTGTTGATACATT
>JACFNS010000509.1:1531-1765 GCA_019454705.1 Taibaiella sp.
AAGCCATCGTACATATCTTTTACCTTAACTATGCCCGCACTTGATTTCAGCGCATGGGCCTGTTTGAATACGGCATCGTAGTCTATCCCTTCTTTTACCAGCTGTTGCAGGTTGTGCATACCTGTATCCACTGTATTCAGGAATATTTCCAATAGCTCATATTTGTATTTAGGATCTCCACCTGATAATTCTTCGAGTATGCTAAAGTCAACAATCTGCTTGCTCATATGTAAT
>JACFNS010000510.1 GCA_019454705.1 Taibaiella sp.
CATTTTCATCAATAATATTACACACGAGTTCCGTACGCCGATAACCAACATTAACCTGGCTATCGAAAACTGGCGCGATACAGGTAAGAACCCTGAGTTCTATTATAATATCATTGAAGAAGAAAACCACCACCTGGAGAAGAATGTAGAGCAGATACTGCAACTGGCTACGCTGAAGCACAATGGACGTAGTGCGGATTATGCACAGGTGGACATGCACCAGGTGATACAAAAAGTGGTGGGCTGTTTCAGGATGCAACTGAACAACCTGCATGGCTCTGTAACACTGAGCATGAAAGCGGCAAACCCTGTTTTGTATGCTGATGAGCGCGAGATGCAGAACATGATGATGAACATGGTGGATAATGCTATTAAGTACAGCAAGGGGGAGCCATGCATTAACATCACTACATACGAAGAAGCGCAGCAGTTTGTAATAGAAGTGGAGGACAAAGGCATAGGTATTTCGGCACAGGTGCAAAAACATATTTTCGACCGTTTTTACCGCTTTACCAAAGGTGACAGGCATGATGTAAAAGGCTTCGGGCTGGGGCTCAGTTATGTCAAGCATATTGTAGATACCCACAAGGGGCAGATACACGTAAAAAGCAAACAGGATAAAGGAACGACATTCACTATTTATTTGCCAAAAAACAAGAAGGCGTCATGAACAGGATACTATTTGTAGAAGACGATGCCAACCTGGGCATGTTGTTAAAAGAGAATATGGAGCATAAAGGCTTCGAGACGGTATGGTGCCGCAATGGGGAAGAAGGTATGCGCAGCTTCAGGCCGGGCCAGTTTAATATCTGTATCCTTGATGTTATGCTTCCGCTGAAAGATGGTTTTGAACTGTCGAAAGAGATAAGAAAACTTGACCCCGACGTACCTTTTATTTTCCTGACTGCCAAAAGCATACATGACGACAGGATAAAAGGCTTTGAGCATGGTTGTGATGACTATATCACCAAACCGTTTAACACACAAGAGCTGTACATGCGCATCAATGCTATACTGCGCCGCTCGCAGCAAAACACCCCGGGCACTAATGCTAATGGCAAAGCCGGTGTGTATAATATAGGCAGGTACCTGTTTGATTATACCACCATGTCGCTGGAAATAGACGGCAATACTGAAAAGTTAAGCGCCAAGGAATGTGAACTGATATACATGCTGGCATCGCATATGAATACATTGGTGAACAGGGAGGTGATTTTAAGAAAAGTGTGGGGTAATGATGATTATTTTTCGGCCAAGAGTATGGATGTATATGTGAGTAAGATAAGAAAGAGGCTAAAAGACGACCCATCTATAGAGATACTGAACGCCTACGGCATAGGGTTTAAAATGATCGTAAATTCTACCCACAGTCTTAGACTGCTGCTCATATTTCCTGTTTTATTGGTAAATTGTCTGTAATTAAGACAAAATCCGGTTATACCCGGGCAATAGACTGATATGGGTAAACGCTTCGCAGATTATATTCCACTATTGTTACTGTTGCTGGCCTGCAACAGCATGTATGGCCAGGCTATTGTTCATAAGCCATTGTTGCTGAAAAGTGGCAGGGTTACTACGCACAATAATGTAAATGAATGGGCAGCTCAACAATACAAGTACCCTCTGCAGGTTTTTGTTCAGTTTGAGAAGCTGCCATCCGCAGAGCAGCGCCAATTGCTGAAATCCTCAGGAGTAGAAGTGCTTCAATATATTCCTGACAATGCATTTGTAGCTGTTGTTGATAAAAAAGTGGAT
>JACFNS010000511.1 GCA_019454705.1 Taibaiella sp.
TAAAGCCATATTCAAATACGGCAAAATCGGGACCGGGGCCGTTGTACAATGGTGCGGGAAATGTAATGACCGCCGTACCACTGTCACCCAGGCTTATTACGAGGTCATCAGCTTTGCCAATACCATTCTGGTCAACACCCAGCGATGCCCTGCCCTGTGGTTTATCGGCAATATCCAGCCAGCCGCGCTCTACCGTGCAGGTGGTGGCCCAGGCTACTATACGGCTGTCGTTCTTGCTGATGGCCGTACTGCCCGCCACACCGGCCTGCGGTGCGTATTGGGCAACCGCAGGCAGTGAGCAGCCTATTATATATAACAGAACAAAAAACCTCATAATTATTGTTTTACAAAGCGGGCCGTAGCAATGCCATTTTCGCCTTGCATGGTGAGCATATATACTCCCGGTGTATAACCCGATAAGTTCAAAGTTAGTTTATCCTCAGCTTGCACACGGGCTACCAGCCTGCCTGCCGCATCGGTGACCATTACATACTCAATAGACTTGTCATTCAGTTCTACCACCAGCATATTGGTAGCGGGGTTGGGATAAACCTTGGCGGCGTATGCTACTGATGTATTAGCGAAGCCCGATGTTTCATAAGTTTCAAAATTATCCATGGCAAAGTACGCGGGGTTGTTCATACCAAAGCCGCCTGCTGTATCTGTTGAACTCAATGACAACACCACGCTATCGACCCTACCCAATGGCAATAAGTCTACCCACTCCCAGCTATGCAACACATAATCTTTAGTACTGTCAGCATCCCTAAAGTCTGCGAGGTAAAAATCAACACTATCTGTTTTCAGGCTACCATTCAGATAGCCCTTGATTGTTATTTTAAACCAATCAGGTTCTATATTGGGTACTCCGCCAAACTTCTTACTGAAGCCCTGTGTAGTCATTTCTTTGTAAGCATACACCAGGTTGGTAGCATAGAACCCCTTTACGGGTTGACCCAGGGCCTTACCTTTCAGGCGTATCATTACCGGAGAATATGCAGATACAGAAACGTAGTTAGTGGAATTGTTATAACCCTTGCCGGGGGCTGCTGTGTACAGGTTATTATAACTACTGTCACTTACATCTGTACTGTTGGTATAAGCAAAACCACTAACCCATGTACCACCCCAGGCAGTATCATACACACATTCGTAATGTGCCAGCCCGTCGTCAAAGCCCACGTTGTTGCCGGGGTCTGAATAGTTGACATAAAATGTGTCGGTACCGGGTAGAGAAAGTGTGTCGAAGGTAGCGACTGTCTGGGCCATTGAGGCCGATGCACCGAAAGCCAGTGCGATTGCAAGCGTTGAAATTTTGCGCATAATGTTGCTTTAAAAAGTTAAACAATTACGCAGCCAGTGAAAAAAATTCCAGATACAGAATAAGACAGTGAGGTTGCCTTGTTCTTACCTGTGCCTTTAAATCCCGAAAGCAGCGATAAGTAATATTTACCAAGGCAGGTCTTCTGACTTACTTCATCTTTTGCGGCCTTCCCGTTTGCGTATAGCGCACAGTGGCTGAGGATACAAAAGATTTTTAAATGAAGCTTACAGCATCGGGTAATGTCCGGGATTTACACCCGGTTCCCTTTTCATTCCGAACAATTCGGAAACCTTAGCAAGAGCAAAAGTAACGGTAATCTTTAAAAAGCAAAAAAGTTTTTATACGGGTGTTTATTTCCTGTGTATTCTCTGCCTCAGCGCCTCGTACAGCACCATGCCGGTGGCTACCGATACGTTCAGCGAGTCGAAACC
>JACFNS010000512.1 GCA_019454705.1 Taibaiella sp.
AGCGTTGTGCAATACTTCACCTTCCGCTTTGGCTGTTACCCACTGCCCTTCCGCATAGTTTCTTAATTGCCTTATAGCCATATTATCGAATTAATTTTTATACTTATTTAAAATAACGCCTGCCAATTATGCAGACAGCCTGCAATTTATAATTTTTGCAAGGAAATAACCCCACTTGATTATATTCACGTATGCAGCCACCCAATGATAGCAAGACTGACAGGCTTATGCGATTCCTGATTTTCGCCCTGCTGATAGCAGGAGTGGTGCTGAGGCTGTACGTTTACCTGCAAAACCGCGACCTGATAATAGACGAAGCCAATGTAGCACGTAATATATATGAACGCGGTTTTATGGCCCTGCTCAGCCCCCTCGACTACGAACAATATGCACCTCCAATATTTTTATGGATTACCAAGCTCTCCACCCTGCTGCTGGGCATGGGGGAGCAGGCGTTAAAGCTTTACCCGCTGTTGAGCGGAATAGCTGCATTATGGTTGTTTTACAAGCTACTAAAAGAGTATATACCCGTTCAGGCTGCATGGTACCCCGTAAGCCTAATGGCATTCAGCCCAATATTAATACGCTATTCATCGGAGCTGAAGCAGTATATGCCGGATGTTTTTATTGCCCTGCTGTTGATATGGCTGGCTTTGAATATTTCTATTCATACAATAAGTAAACGGCGATTTGCGCTGCTGTGGATTTTAATTGGAACAGTAGCCATCTGGTCGTCTATGCCATCTGTGTTTATGCTGGCGGGCGTGGGCTGCTACTACGGTTGGCAGGTACTGAAAACGAAACAATATAAGCTAATCATACTACCAACACTTGTCAGCCTGGTATGGGTGCTGCAATTCGGGTTGTATTACTTACTGATGTTGCAGGAGCAGGCCAATTCGCAATACCTGCAAAATTTTCATCGGTACGATTTCTTATATGCCACACCAGCCAATGGAGGAGAATGGATGCACAATTGGTCAGTTTTCAGCGCACTGATCCGGCAATTTGAAGGAATGTATCCATATGTGCATAATATCAATACCGCCTTCCTGGTTATAGGCACAATAATGCTGGTACGTAAAGCCACTGCAAAGTCTATATTGCTCATCATCCCGGTACTGGCACTATGTACTGCCGCTGCACTCAACCAGTTTTCTATGATGGTTAGAGTTTCCCTGTTTATCATACCCGTTTTGATACTTATCATAGGCTATGGTTTCGCACAGCATTGTTATCTGCAATCCGTATGGTTGAAAGGTGTTATTATCGCAGCAGGAATATATGCTGCCGGATGCAACATCGCACTGTTAACCAACGAGACTTTTAAATACGAGGAACTGACTGAGGGTATGTCTTTTGCACAGAAGCATAAAATACCAGGTGACCGCGTTTACCTGTACCATAGTTCGGTATCGTCGTTTATTTACTACACCAACATTCATCCCGAAAAAGATAAATGGGCTGATATAAAAGACGCCAACAGACTGATATACGAAACCAACTATGACTCGCTGGGGGCCTGGTTAAATTATTCCTTACAACCGGGGCAGGAAGTCGTATTTCTATACACTAATGCAACAGAGGCTGAATTTGAGCTGCGGAACAAGCAACCGAAACCTCATTTAGAAGCCGTTGATAGTTTATATCTTCCTTGGGTGAAAGCTTGTGTATTCAGGGATAGAAGATGACTCAGGTTTTAACCGTGATTTTTTTGATTAAATGACGGACTATGATTTTTTGTAG
>JACFNS010000513.1 GCA_019454705.1 Taibaiella sp.
CCCGTTATTTACATCTATTACCGCCGGGGTTAATTGCCTGCGCACCACCAGGTCGAAATCAATAATTGATGCGCCGAATGTAATCACGCGCGCGGGAACATTTTTTATAGATGGATACCGCTGCCGGAGCGTATCAATATAAGATTGGGACACTGCAATTATACCGTCAACATCGGGCATGGTGTACGCCTCCATGTATTTGTTGATGTTGTAGGCTACCCAAAATTTAAACTCACTTACCTGTTTCTTCTTACCGATTCGAAAATCATTGCGCCACGGGTCCTGCATATCTATAATAAACGGTATGCCAAACTTTCTCTTCCAGTACCTGCCCAGGGTACATACATGGTGCATAGAGGTTGAAAAAAATACAAGGTCATACTGCCTGCTTTTTAGCAGTCGGTTGCCTGCTTTTTTGAAATGCATTAAAGAACGTAATGACAAGCTGCCTAATCCAATTTTACGGGTTAGATTTTCTGAATATGCAGCTACCTTAATTACTTCAATATCTGAGGGTAATGTTTCGAGCAACAACTCGTCCCTGAATCCATTGGCATATTGCTCATCTACAGTCATCACTGTAGGCTCCCAGCCATTCTCCCGGAAATATGGCAGGCTCATCCTCACCCGCTGCATGTCTGGAGCGTTTACCGGTGGGAAGTATGGTGTTATAATTAATACTCTGCGCATACTACTGGCCGTGGCGTAAACTTTTTAGATATAGCAATTTATCATTTACTACCCGCATCATCCTGTAGCGGACAGATAACTTTGACTTCAGCCTTACAGCATCATCGCCATCGTGATAAATGAAGCGCCTGATACAATACCTGCTCTGAAAAGGGCTATAGATGGACAAGCCATATTCATACCCCGCGTCTTTCAGCAACAGCTCCTCCTCTTTTGGAACCGAGCCGAAGGGATAAGCTACGGATAATATTTTCTTACCTGTAATCTTTTCCAGTATCTGTTTACTCTGCCGCAGGTTGGCAGCCACTTCCACAGCACCTAATTCACCCAGTCGTACATGATGGTGCGAATGAGAGCCCACCTCCATCCCTATATCTGATAGCCGTTTGATGTCAGCTTCATCCATCAACTCTACACTGGGTTTACCAAACTGTATGTCCCAGTCATTATGCCCCCCCATGTAGGCAGTGGGCATATAAAACACTGCTTTCATACCTCGCTTCTGCAATTCGGGTAGGGCAAAGTCCCACAAATTTTTGGGGCAATCGTCAAAAGTGATAATAACCTTTTTCCCTTTCCTGAAATCAACATCGCAAAATACTGTTGTCGTATATCCCACCTGCTCCAGCACATCGAGCAAGCGGGTAAACGAAGCACGGCTGATGCTATATGGTTTAAGCGCATCCAGTGCGGGGTCATCAGTCACATGGTGCAGCATAATAACCGGGGGGAAACTACCTGTGAGCATATTGCTATTGAGGAAGCGGTTCTTCTAAAGCCAGCGTAAACTCACGGGTTACCTCTGTCATAGGCCCGTTTATTTTGTTGCCGTCTTTATCAACCAGTGTAAGTGTTATTTTCGGTTTACCTGTAGGTAGGTTGTGCAGGAAATACGCCTGCCATTTATCCACACTGATGGTTGTATCAATATTATCGGCCTGTATATGCGCCAATACTTTGTTCCCGTTACCGCTCAATTCCGTATTCCAGGGGTAGAAATCAAACAACAGGTTGGTTATATCAGCCTCGCCTACATAATTACCTTTGG
>JACFNS010000514.1 GCA_019454705.1 Taibaiella sp.
ACCTCGTACCTGAATGAGGGTAATGAGAGTGCGGCAAAAACATTATTCAAAGATGTATCGGCATCCATGAATGATTTTATACAATCCAACCAGGCAGCGTTAGATACAGCCACAGGTGCCAACAAAAGGAAATTGAAAGACAGGCTGGACAGGCAAAGGCAACTTATAGGTCAGTTTCAGAATTTCCAATCAAACATCATCCGAAACCGGGAATCAATTGATACCTGGACACAGCAATTTATTAATACATTATATCCTTAAGGTAAAAGTACGCGCAGGTAGCGGATGATGCCATCCGCGATATGGATACGCCTCTGCAAACTATCAGCAGAGATTTTGATAGTACGGAGGTGGTCGTAGGAACTATTGTTCGCCGTAACAACGGGCTCATTATCCCCGCTGCTGAATACAGATTGCACACCCTGCCAGTTGAAGGCGCATGTGGCGCATGCATACAGCAATAGTGACCATAATAAAGATTTGCAGATAAAACCTGTTTTTCCGGATGGCTGTATTTTCATAACGGTACGTTTGGGTGCTGTAATTATGATAAAATTAAACAATATTCATCTATCACAATGTACCCCCTTTGGGGTGATATTAAACCTGTATTATCGGTAACTTTATAGTTATGAGATTGGTGCTGATAGCCTGTTTGTTATTATACTCCTTACCTGCCTATACTCAAACACTGATGGGTGCGGATGAATGTATTGCAGGTAAAATGCAACAATACAGGCAAAGCGCCAAATCCACAATAGCATCCCCCGAGGAGAATAAATATGATGTGCAGCATGTGCACCTGGATATTGCACTGGACAATCAGTCGGTAGCGATAGCAGGCAAGGCTACTACTACTGCAGGAGTATTGGAAAACAATTTCAGCCTCTATGTATTTGAACTGAACAAGAGATTGAATATTGATTCAGTAATAATTAACGGGCTAAGGGCAAATATTGAAAGACAAGGCGATATTGTTAATGTGTTCATGCCTGTGTTATTGCATAGGGGAGCTGTGTTTGCCGCAACGGTCTATTATCACGGCCTGCCGGAAACGGGTACGGTATTTACATTCCAGAGTGGTATGAATAATGCGGAAGCAGGAGAATGGAACAGCAGGGTAACTTATTCATTAAGCGAACCCTATTATTCTAAGGACTGGTGGCCCTGTAAGCAATCCCTACAGGATAAGATTGACTCAGCAGAAATATGGATAACAGTACCTGACAGCCTGAAGGCAGGTAGCAATGGTTTGCTGCAGCGTATTACGCCCCTTCCCGGAAACAAAAGCAGGTACGAGTGGAAGACCAACTATCCTACCACATACTATCTGCTGTCAGTAGCTGTCAGCAACTATACTGACTATTCTTTCGCAAAGCAACTACCTGGCGGAGAAAATGTATTGGTACAGAATTATGTGTACAACCACCCAAGCCTGATGGACACTTATAAAAATGGCATAGATTCCACAGGTGAAATGTTGCATTTCTTCTCAGAGTTATTCGGCACATATCCATTTTACAAAGAGAAATATGGCCATTGCATGGCACCTGTCTTCGGTGGTATGGAGCACCAGACCATGACAACCCTGCAACACTTCAGGTATCCGCTGGTGGTACACGAGCTGGCGCACCAGTGGTTTGGCAATCATGTTACCTGTGCTACCTGGCGCGATATATGGATTAACGAGGGCTTTGCCTCCTATTCGGAATACCTGTTTAC
>JACFNS010000515.1 GCA_019454705.1 Taibaiella sp.
GGCAGTATTAATTCACTGCATTTAAAGCGGCAGACAGTTTACGGATAACCAATTCGGCATACTCCCACTGTGCTTCTATTCCCTCACCTACGGGGTTTATTTTTTCTTCGTATAATATTTGGTTGTTGCGGTACAGGGCAACGTGTGCGAATAATTCATCCACCTCTTCTGATTTGGTAGCATAACCGGTAATGCCAATACCCACTTGTGCATTGAATAATTTACATACATTCTGTGCCATCTGGCGGGCTATAAGCGGATGAACACCGTCGCAACTATCTGCAAATAGCCGGTCGATGTTTAGGTGAACAGATTTCTGGACGTTGTTATATACAGTAATGCCACCCTGAAAGAAATCCTGCGCACCCATGCCTGTGCTGAGGAGTAATTGTAAGCAACCTGCGGTAACACTTTCTGCCACCACAATCGTTTCTTTATGCCTTAGCGCATGATTTTTTATTTCTTCCAGCAAAGGCTTTAACGGCTTTTGTAATGCTGATAAATTGTTGTTCATAATGCGATATGATAACAACAGGTAGTGGATATAGGTTCATGAGGCCTGCGTGAGACAGGCGAGTGCCATTTCAGGAAACTCGCCCTGGAATTAGTATCTGTATACTGGCGGGTTTCAGCAGTATATTATCTATCATTAGTACACACAGGAATAAATACAGGGCGCGGCCGATACATTAGGAAGCGGATGGGAATTTTCTTATGTCTGAACTACCAATAAAATTCAGGTTGTATTATATTGCATTAAATAATTCCTATGAAAAGAATCACACCAATCCTATTCTTTCTATTCGCAATAGGAAATGCAAAAGCCCAGGTAAGCTTGCCAAATGGTAGTTTTGAGACCTGGTCAACTATTCCATACGACCCGATTACAGCTCCTACATCTTGGCCATGGATTAGTTCCAATTTAGCTACCATGAATATATACGGAGTAGCCGGCGTAAGCAAAGTTACCGGTTTTTCAGGCCAGTACGCTTTGCGGTTGGAAACCAAGCAAGCAGGAAATGATATTGTGCCAGCGTTTATTAGTAACACCGATAATATTATAAATAGCCCAAGGGAAGGAGTTCCCTATTATTTCGAGCCCACATTACTGCATGGGAAATACAGGTATGATATCAAACCGGGAGATACCGCATATATTAAAATAGTTTTTCGCAAAAACGGTAATGACATTTTCAACAAAGAATTTCATATAACAGGGCAACAATCAGTTGCAACTAACTTTACATTTCCTATTACACCCAAACCTATTCAGCCGGATATTTTGTTAGTATATGCTTATTCCAGCTATAACATACCCATTGCAGGTAGTTGGATTGAATTAGACAGTCTAACCTTTAGCGATGGCATGGTATCTGATACCATACCAGGCGGAGATTTTGAAAACTGGATGCCTTCAGATACATATGATAGACTGGCAAAATGGAATGACGGTTGCTATTACAATCAAAAGGTAAAAACAACTGATAAATACAGCGGGAATTATGCATTGCAACTAACTTCGACATATGATCCGATTGTAAATATGCATCATGCTGCAAACGTATGGATAGAAGCACCATTAGATAGCATGGGGGCAGATTTTCCGGGTAACAGTGACACTTTGACGGGATTTTATAAATATTCTACTTCAGGCCCGGACCGTGGCACAATGATGATTTCGTGTAGGGATAAGAATAAGGTACCTATCGGTAGTACATT
>JACFNS010000017.1:0-11977 GCA_019454705.1 Taibaiella sp.
TTGACTTTTAACTTTTGACTTATACTATGTCTGATAAGATTAAAGTAACAATAGATAACATTACCATCGAGGTAGACCCGGGGACATCCATCCTCGAGGCTGCGCGCATGATAGGTGGTGACGTAACGCCCCCGGCCATGTGTTACTATAGCAAGCTGGAGGGTAGTGGTGGTAAGTGCCGTACCTGCCTGGTAGAGGTGAGTAAGGGCAGCGAAAAAGACCCGCGCCCCATGCCCAAACTGGTGGCTAGTTGCCGGACAGGTGTGATGGACGGCATGGAAGTGAAGAACATTACTTCCCCCCGTGTGATAGAAGCGCGTAAAGGTGTAGTGGAGATGTTGCTTATCAACCACCCGTTGGACTGCCCTGTATGCGACCAGGCCGGTGAATGCCACCTGCAGGACCTGAGCTATGAGCACGGAACTGAAGGAACCCGTTACGAGTTTGACCGTCGTACGTTTGAGAAAGAAGATATAGGCGAATACATATCGCTGCACATGACGCGTTGCATACTCTGCTACCGTTGCGTGTACGTGGCCGACCAGCTTACCGAAAATCGTGAACATGGCATATTGGAACGTGGCGACCATGCTGAAATCAGTACCTTACTCGGCAAAAACCTGAACAACGAGTTTATAGGCAACGTAATTGATGTATGTCCGGTAGGTGCATTGACCGATAAAACTTTCCGTTTCAAAAACAGGGTATGGTTTACCAAACCTGTAGATGCACACAGGGATTGTAACAACCCCAAGTGCTGCGGAAAAGCACGCCTGTGGATGCGTGGCGAAGAAGTTTATCGTGTGACAGCGCGTAAAGACAAATGGGGTGAAGTAGAAGGATGGATTTGTAATGATTGCCGTTTTCACAAAAAGAGTGCCAGCGACTGGGTGGTAGAAGGCCCTACAAAGGTGGACCGCCACAGTGTAATATCGCAAGGCCATTATGTAAATACGTTACAGCAGCCTAAGATAATAGACAAGGTGATAGGTAAAGAGCCGAAGCTGCTACTGGATATACATGATGTAAGTGATGTGAATAAGCCCAACGTGCATTTGTCGGAAATACCCGGCCCCGCACACTCGGACGATTTTGAGAAGAAAGACGATAAAAAATTAAACAACTAATTACTTTTGCGCCACTATGCTGTTATTGCAGATTGACATAGCATTTATCATAGAAAAACTCATACTGGCTACAGTTATCCTGCTGGGCTCTTTGGGCATTGCCATGTACGCTACCTGGGGCGAACGCAAGGTAGCCGCCATTATGCAGGACCGCATAGGCCCCAACCGTGCAGGCCCATTAGGGCTGTTGCAACCACTGGCCGATGGTGTTAAGCTGTTTTTCAAAGAAGAAATAATACCGGACAGTTCTACGCGCGCCCTTTTTATACTTGGTCCGTCACTGGCTATGCTGACAGCAACCATGACCAGTGCGGTAATACCATGGGGCCCTGATTATGTTACGGAAAGCGGCAGGGTAATAGCCCTGCAAGTTGCGGATATTAATATAGGTATCCTGTTCGTGTTTGGCGTAGTGAGCCTGGGTGTGTATGGTGTGATGCTGGGTGGCTGGGCATCCAACAACAAATTCTCTCTCTTAAGTAGTATCCGTGCAGCGGCTCAGGCTGTGTCTTACGAGCTGGCGCTGGGTATTAGCCTGGTGGCATTGTTGATGATGACCGGCTCGCTGAGCATGAGGGAAATTGTAGAACAACAACATGGTTTCTGGGCTGATGGATATTTTACCTGGAACTTCTTCAAACAGCCTTTGGGCTTCCTGGTATTCCTGGTATGCACATTTGCTGAGCTGAACCGCGCGCCTTTCGACATGGCTGAGTGCGAAAGCGAATTGAACATGGGTTACCACCAGGAGTATTCATCTATGAAGCTGGGCTTTTACCTCTTTGCTGAATACATCAATATGTTTATCAGCTCTACGGTAATCGCTACACTCTTCTTCGGCGGGTACAATTTCCCCTTCATGGATGAAGTGCTTGCATCTGTTGGGCCATTATTATTTACTATCATTTGTGTGCTGGTACTGCTTACCAAGGCTATCGGCATGATATTGTTTTTCATGTTTGTCCGTTGGACGTTGCCACGTTTCAGGTACGACCAACTGATGAAGCTGGGCTGGAAGACGCTGATACCATTGGCATTGTTCAATATGCTGGTAACAGGGTTGGTGATATTGTATGCGTTAAACTGAGAATGAAATGGAGAAACTAACTAACAGGTCAGTAGCGGTAGATCGTAGCCCGATGACGTTCAGCGAGAAGATATATCTTCCCGCTATCTTCAAGGGATTGACGATTACTGTCGGTCATATATTTAAGAAAAAGGTTACAGTAAAATACCCTGAGCAGAAAAGGCCTTTCAGCCCTGTGTTCCGTGGGCTGCATGTGCTGAACCGCGATGAGGAAGGCCGTGAGCGTTGCACCGCTTGCGGATTATGCGCGCTGGCTTGTCCTGCAGAAGCTATAACGATGGAAGCTGCTGAGCGCAAGCCCGAAGAAAAGAACCTGTATCGTGAAGAGAAGTATGCCGCTAAGTATGAAATCAACATGTTACGTTGCATCTTCTGCGGATATTGTGAAGAGGCTTGCCCTAAAGACGCTATATACCTGAGCGAAACGTTGATGCCTACGCATTACAGCCGTAAGACGATGGTATATAAGAAAGAAGATTTATTGATTCCTCACCCCCAAAAGCAAGCAGGCCAATAACGAAATGAACGCATACGAACTCATATTCTGGTTGCTTACGGTTATGGCTATCAGCTGTGCGCTGGGTGTTATCCTCAGCCGCAACCCTGTAAGCAGTGTATTATTCCTGATTGCTACTTTCTTCGCTGTGTCAGGTCATTATATATTAATGAACGCACAGTTCCTGGCGATTGTAAATATCATAGTGTACGCAGGGGCAATCATGGTACTGTTCCTGTTCGTCATCATGTTGATGAACCTGAACGCTGATACCGAACCTCAGAAGAACCGGCTGGTGCAGTTGGCGGGTGTAGTATCGGGGGGAATATTGTTCCTGGTGATACTGGCAGCGCTCAAGTCATCTACTAATAATATGCTGGAGCAAACAGCAACAGATATAGGATTGATAAAGAACCTGGGCAAGACGCTGTTCACGCAGTTTGTGCTGCCTTTCGAAATAGCGAGTGTCCTTTTCCTGAGTGCGATGATTGGTGCGGTAGTGTTAGGGAAAAAAGGAGAGGAAGAACCCCAAACCCCTAAAGGGGCTTAAGGGTATGAAGAAGGAAATGTTTTACGGAGCAGGTCCTTTGATATTTGAGAAAGCTAAAGCGTTAAGAAGTGAGTTAACGCATGCTGAATTAGTTCTTTGGGGTTATTTAAAAACTAGTCCGGCTGGATTCAAGTTCAGAAGACAGCATCCCGCCGGAATATATATTGTTGATTTCTATTGTCATGAATTGAAATTGGTAATTGAGGTAGATGGAGGAATTCATGAAAAAATGGAGATAAAGCAACATGATGAGAACAGGGAGAGAGATTTGACAGATTGGGGGCTAAGAGTGGTAAGGTTTAAGAACGAAGAAGTAGAAAAGCAATTAGAAGTAGTGATTAAAACAATAGAAAAATTATTAGTTAAATAAAAGGAAAGCCCCTTTAGGGGTTTGGGGTAACTATGCCAATACAATATTATTTATTCTTAAGCCTGGCTTTATTCAGCATCGGTATCATGGGTACGCTCATGCGCAGGAATGCCATTATCATATTCATGTGTATAGAGCTGATGCTGAATGCCGTGAACCTGTTGCTGGTAGCATTTTCAAAAATGTACAACGACCCTTCTGCCCAGATATTCGTGTTCTTCAGCATGGTGGTGGCAGCGGCAGAAGTAGCGGTTGGATTGGCGATAATAGTAATGATGTACCGCAAAGTACATTCGGTGGATATCAATATTTTGAACAGATTAAAACATTAAGAAAAGTAAAAATTCAAAAGTCAAAAATCAAAAAGTGGATGATGAACAAAATATAATTGCTGAACCTGAGAAGGTATATGACATAAAGCACAGGGCTTATATCTTTTCCAGGGAGGTTGTCGGTTATGTTGGTGAAGTGAAGTTTGACAGAATATATTTTTCAATTTTTGACCAGTTAGTAAGGAGCGCTACATCAATAGGTGCAAATTTAGTAGAAGGCAGAGCAGGGACGACAAAGAAAGATTTTTTGAATTATTACGCTATCGCTTTGAAATCAGCCAATGAAACAAAATATTGGCTTTGTTTGATAAGAGATACTTTGGATATAGATAAGAATAGGATAAAAGGATTGCTGGAAGAAGCGGATGAAATTTCGAAAATAATCGCAAAAATCATCATCTCAACAAAGGGCTAAATACCTTTTTTGAATTTTGGTTTTTGAATTTTGAATTATAAAAATGACAAACTTAGTTTACTTGGTTCCCTTGTTTCCGTTGATAGGTTTTCTTATCAATGGTATCGGATGGAGGAAAATACCGAAATCTGCGGGTGGTGTTATAGGCAGCCTGGCAGTACTCGCATCATTTGCCGTATCGCTGGGTATATTCTTCGAGGTGAAGTCTTCGGGCGCGGGCACTACCGTTCACCTGTTCGACTTCATCCAGTCCGGCTCGCTGAACATTCCGTTCGTGTTCCAGGTGGATGCACTGTCTTCTTTGTTCCTGTTAATCATTACCGGTGTTGGTTTCCTGATACACGTTTACTCTACCTCTTATATGCACGACGACGAAGGCATGGTGAAATACTTCGCCTACCTCAACCTCTTCGTGTTCTCTATGCTGCTGCTGGTACTCGGTGGCAATTACCTTATTATGTTCATCGGTTGGGAAGGCGTGGGCCTCTGCTCTTACCTGCTCATTGGTTTCTGGTTCAAAAAACGCGACTATACCAACGCCGCCAAGAAGGCATTTGTGATGAACCGCATTGGTGACCTCGGCTTTTTGGTGGGTATGCTGCTGGTGTTGTACAACTTTGGTACACTGTCATACCAGGATTTCTTCGGGCAAATCAATGCAGGTACTACTGCCGTATCATCCGAAACATACAACTGGATAGCTATCTGCTTCTTCATAGGCGCTATGGGTAAGAGCGCGCAGATACCATTATACACATGGTTGCCCGACGCGATGGCCGGCCCTACCCCTGTATCGGCACTGATACACGCCGCTACGATGGTGACTGCCGGTATTTATATGATAGCGCGCAGCAGCGTGCTGTACAACCTCGCTCCCATGGCGCAGGACCTGGTAGCGGTTATCGGTTTAGCTACAGCTATTGTTGCCGCATCCATCGCTATCAAACAATACGATATTAAAAAGGTACTCGCATACTCTACGGTTAGCCAGTTGGGCTTTATGTTTCTGGCGCTGGGTGTGGGTGCATATACAACGGCTGTGTTCCACGTTATGACGCACGCCTTCTTTAAAGCATTATTGTTCCTCGGCTCTGGCAGTGTGATACACGCTATGGGCGGCGAGCAGGACATCCGCAAGATGGGCGGGCTCAACAAGCACATGCGTATTACAGGCATTACCTTTTTGATAGGTTGCCTGGCTATTGCAGGTATTCCCGGTTTGTCGGGCTTCTTCTCCAAAGATGAAATACTGGCATCAGTGTATGCGCACAGCCCGGTAATGTATTACCTGGCACTGGGTGCGGCGCTTATGACGGCGTTCTATATGTTCCGCCTCTACTTCCTGACATTTACAGGTACATTCCGTGGTACGCACGAGCAGGAACACCACCTGCACGAAAGCCCTGCGGCTATTACTATACCGCTGGTAGTGCTGGCGATACTGTCAGTAGTGGGTGGTTATGTTGGCCTGCCCCCTGTTATCAGCGAGCACCATACATTAAATACTTACCTCGCACCTGTTGTCAGCAACTTCAACGTGCACCACCTGGAGCATGCTACCGAGTGGATGCTGATGGGATTGTCAACCGGCCTGGTAGTGATAATGATTATTGTTGCCTATTCAGCAACAAAGAAGCCCAACTTCGTACAGAATACAGGTTTGGCAAAAGTGCTGGAGAACAAATGGTATGTGGATGAAATTTACGAAACAATCATAGTTCGCCCCATCGGCGCGCTGTCTGCACTGCTGAACAATATAATTGAAAGGCTGGGTATTGACGGAGCGGTGAATGGTGTGGGCAAATTGGTGAACTGGAGCAGTGGCAAAGTACGTTTGGTACAGAGCGGACAGGTTGGATTTTACATTTTCGCGATGGTATTGGGGATTACGGTACTCTTCGCTATCAGTTTTTTTTGGATACAATAACTATACAGCAGTACTGCGATTAGTATTATGATATTGACATTACTCATATTAATTCCACTGGTGGCCGGCATAGCAGCTATGGCTATAAAGGGCGCTGCAAAAGGAATTAGCCTGTTAAGTTCTGTAGCGGTTACAGTTACTTCACTGTTGGTGCTCATAAGCATCAATTCGTTTGGCCCAAATGGCTTTATAGAATGGAGCATGCCCTGGATACCCTCGCTGGGTTCTAATATCAGCCTGATGGGCGATGGCATGGCTGTGGTGCTTTGCCTGCTTACGGGTATCGTTATGTTGGTAACCGTTATTACCAACTGGAACAAAGAAGTGGAAAGGCCCGGTTCTTTCTACGGACTGATGTTACTCGCACAGGCGGGTATCACGGGCGTGTTCCTGGCTTCTGACGCTTTGCTGTTCTACTTCTTCTGGGAGCTGGCACTGATACCCGTGTATTTCCTGTCCTCCATATGGGGTGGCGAAAAACGTATCGCGGTTACTTTCAAGTTCTTCGTATATACATTCGTGGGAAGCCTGATGTTGCTGGCCGCATTGATATATTTATCACTGCAAAACCCCGGCGGCAATTCTTTTGCATGGCAGAATATTATTCGTGCCGGCGCTTCGCTGCCTGCCGATCAGCAGCAGTGGTTGTTCTGGCTCATCTTCATCGCCTTCGCTATCAAGATGCCGATATTCCCGCTGCACACATGGCAGCCCGATGCTTATGAGCAATCACCTACGCCCGTTACTATCATCCTCAGTGCGCTGATGGTGAAGATGGGTATATACGGTGTGGTGCGCTGGTTGTTGCCAGTTGTGCCCGATGCTGTGGCCTACTGGTCTGATACGGTGATTACATTATCCGTAGTAGGTATAGTATATGCATCGCTGCTGGCTATAGTACAAACGGATTTGAAACGCCTGGTAGCTTATTCATCTATCGCCCACATGGGGCTGATGAGCGCCGCTGCTTTTGCTAATACTGATGTTGCAATGCATGGCCTGGTTATCCAGATGTTCAACCACGGCATCAACATTGCCGGTATGTGGGTAATAGTGAGCATGGTAGAGCAGCGCTGGGGTACACGCGATATGAGGCAACTGGGTGGCATGGCCAACACCGCACCGCTTATGACTATTGCATTGGTAATAATATCGCTGGCTAACATAGCCCTGCCGCTTACCAATGGTTTCATAGGTGAGTTCATGTTGTTCAACGGCTTGTTTGCTTCGGCCTCTCCATACCATATCACGTTTATGGTTATTGCGGGTTTGGGTATCATACTGGGTGCTGTATATACACTCAACATGGTGCAGCGTACTGCTTATGGCGATGCTGTGGCTATGAAAGCCGGAGGAGATATTACAAGGAACGAATACATTGGTTTAGCCATCATTATAGGACTCATTATATTCCTGGGAGTATATCCCAAGCCCCTGCTGGATATGACAACGGGTGTAACGAATATGGTGCTGCCGTAGGTGAAGGTTATTTGAATTATTAAAACAAAAAATCAGGGTGGCGCGCACAACACGCTATCCCGGTACTGAAATATGAAGGCAATTATTGCTGCAACGTTATTAGGTGTTATCATGATGTTCACCGGGCTGTT
The DNA here is from genome assembly GCA_019454705.1 of Taibaiella sp. Lineage (GTDB taxonomy): Bacteria > Bacteroidota > Bacteroidia > Chitinophagales > Chitinophagaceae > UBA5543. The sequence continues at coordinate 7,915 of JACFNS010000017.1, forward strand.
TGTAAAAGACAAAAAGCAGGTGGTGATGATAGCTGTTATCGCATTCCTGGCATTGCTGGGCATCACTATATGGGAGGTGCAGGCTGCATCTTCTGCCGCGCCCGAAATGCTGTTCAACAATATGCTGCGTATAGACAGCTACGCCCTTTGGTTCAATATGATGATGGCGGGCTGTACTTTCCTGTACGTGCTGCTGATGGGCAAGGATATCATGCGCGTAGGCAACCACGTGGCCGAATACTTTACATTGATACTCTTCATCCTCTGCGGTATCTTCCTGCTCACAGGTTACAACAACCTGCTCATGCTGTTCCTGGGTATCGAAATCATGTCTATACCCCAGTATATACTGGCGGGTGCCGACAGGCGCAACCTAAAGAGCAACGAAGCATCGCTGAAATACTTCCTGATGGGTGCGTTCACTACCGGCCTGCTGCTCATGGGTATTACCCTGCTCTACGGAGCTACGGGTAGCTTCTATATTACCGACTTTAGTTTCCTGCGTACCGACGCGCTCAATCCTATGGCGCTGGCGGGTATATTGTTTATACTCATTTCTTTCGCCTTCAAAGTATCGGCAGTGCCCATGCACATGTGGACACCCGATGTGTACGATGGTTCACCTACGGCGTTTACGGCGTTCATGTCCACTATTGTTAAGGCGGGTGCGTTCGTAGGTTTCCTGCGTTTGTTCCACATTGCCTTCGGCAGCCTTAGCGACCACTGGATGCTGATCGTGGCCATCATCACTGCGGCTACTTTGCTGGTAGGTAATATCACAGCAGTGTTTCAGCAAAGTGTAAAACGTATGTTGGCATACTCATCTATAGCGCAGGCAGGCTTTATGCTCTTTGCTATAGCCTCTGTCAACGCATCGGCCTGGCAGGGTATGATTATCTATGGCGTGGCGTACAGCGTAGCTACAATCGGCCTGTTCTCTGTGCTGATAAAAATGAAAGATTACACCTACGACGGCTTCAACGGGCTGGCTAAAAAACAACCCGCGCTGGCTTTCTTTACAACCGTGTTCTTACTCTCGCTGGCGGGCATACCACTTACCGGCGGCTTCATGGCCAAGTACTTTGTGCTGAATGCAGCGGTGCAGCAGGGTGGGTTGCTGTGGTTAGTCATCTTCGCATTGCTGATGGCCGCTATCAGTGTGTACTACTACTTCCGTGTGATTATTGCCATGTACTTCAAGCAGGGCGATGCCGAAATGGCGGTAGAAATCAACAGCAGCGACAGGATACTGTTGGGCATTACCTGCGCACTGGTTATCTTACTCGGCGTAGCACCGCATTTGTTTTTGGGGAGTATATAGTCAGATTTGACAACTTTCCAAAAGTTGTCAAATCTGAAACATTCATTTGTTTTTTGGAAGTAAAAACCAAACGCTACTATGAAACCACAATACTATAAACAGGCAAGAATAGGAAACATCTTCGGGATAGTCGCCGGCATATTGGGCTTGCTGATGTTTATTCCGCTATTGTATATCAGCTTCCACAAAGGCTGGTTGTTCCGGTCAATATTCCTGCTCAACATATTTATGAGCGCTTATTGTATCTACATATCCCGGGTGAGGATGAAGAGGCTGAAAGTTAATAAGCCAATACAATCTTAGTCTCCCCTTCAGGGGGATAGGGGGAAATACCCACGTTGGTTATCTTACTCGGCGTAGTCCCTCATCTGTTTTTGGGGAGTATATAAGGTGCCCTTCGGAACACCTGCGTAAGTTTGGCATATTATTTGGCCGTAGAGATAAAAAATATAACATGAAGTGCCTGTTTGCTGCCGCATTGATATTATTGACTGCGTGCGATAAAAAAATAGAATGTCCTGGATTTGATACAAATAATCTCAAACTGATGCCGTACCAGGATAATGATGTTATTACTTTTACTGATGGTGTAAAAGATATTTCATTCACGGTTGGATATAAGGAATATTCTGAGGCATATAGGGATGAATGCGGCCCGGACGGCATGCTTGGCCGTATTTGTCCTGATTGTTCAACGAAAGCTGAAATGATTGCTTATTCTGATGAAACACGAAATAATGCAAAACGGCTTCATATTATACTTGAAACAACAACCCACTACGGTAAAACCGATGAAATAATGATATTTCAGGTGTTGGATTTTATAGGTGATGGTACAAGTTTTTCAGGATTAAATGCCAATTCCAATTACTATCATGACAGTACCATACATGCGCTTAATGTCAATGGGAAATCCTATGAGAATGTCAGGGTTCACACATTGGATACATTGAATAGCTGGTCTGACTTTGATAAAAAGCATATTTGGCGTGTATACCTTACAAACATGAAAGGTATTATCGGATTTAGTGACAGACAAACTAAATCTACATATTTTTTTAAGTAGGCTTACCTCGCAAAAACCGTTTTCCTTGTGCTCGGTGTTGGCACCACACCACCAGAGTATAATTTTCAAATTAACAAGCATTATTCGCCCTTCGTCAACTTGATGCGTGTTGGCGGGTGCATCTCTTTTATCACAAAAAAGTAGTCGAAAGATGCTGATAGTCTCAGGTGCTCTTTGTAGAAATTCTTTTTGCCCGCACTTACCATATTATATTCCGCGCCAAAGTTGTTGATCATTTGTTTTTTGTCCACCAGCTCATGTTCCCTGTTCTTACCGATGTTGATACCCAGCAGGCCATTGTTTTTATCTTTTAGCTGATCTTCTATAGTGCCGGGGTAGTGCACTGCTGTATAAGTATGCATCACCGTTTTACCGTTTTCATTGGTATTTGCCAGAAAGTTACCTCCCTCAAAGCCAAAACCTATCACACGGTAGCCGTCTCCATAATGTTTGTGCAACATTTCACCTACCGATGGCCTGCCCGAATACTTTTTGCTTAGGTGATCGTTATGCGCCCATATCACCGCCTTTTCGCCGGCGGGTATACGGTCAATAATATACCGCGCGAATTGATACATAGCTTCTTCCCTGCATTTCCTGGCTTCGCCTCCCGCTGTCACTCCACATTTATAAGATTGTATCATATTGTTACGTTGTATAGAGTCGTATGTGGTGATAACCTCGGTCGAATTTTGCTCCAGCATTTCATCATAAATTTTCAGACGGGTTTTTTCATCCCGTTTTATCGTCTCCAGTTTCGCCAGCAGTGTAGTGTCCATATCAAAGGATAACTTATTATAAAGCCGGTGCTCATTATACCGTGTACGTAATATTCGGTGGGCTGTTACATCCATACCATAAAATTGCACCTGTTCAGTCTCCGGTTTCCCCATATTATAAGACTTCAACCATTCCAGCAGGTTTGCAAACTCTTCGATGGCGAAGGGCCATGCTATGTTGTGCAGCACTAAAGCACGTAGGTCACCCTTTCCTTTACTGATGTATTCATTGATAGCCTTACAGGGTATATATCCCCCTTCCAGTATAAAATGACGGTAGTTGTATTTCTGTACCAGCAGCTTTACTATCTCGCTGCGTACATCCGTACATTCCACTGTGCCATGCGTGCATTCGCCCAGTCCCAATACTCGGGTGCCGGAGGCTATGTCATGCAGTTCTTCCTTATAATTGAAGCTCTGGGCATTTTCAGATGAAGAGTATTGCAGCTCCCCGGCAGACTGGGCAATAGTATTATAGCTTGTGCATAGAAGCAGGCCGAGTATTAGTATCGTTTTGTTCACACAACTTTGTTTTTGGAATATGAAATTATTCAACCTCCTGGTAATCAGGGATTAATTACTAATTAAAACGCTGTTTACATCTGCAATATTAGCAGCTATATACATTAAAATAACAACAAATTTACGTATATTTGTACATCATTTCTTTGATACTCCGGTAGAACGGTGCCGTTTTATTAAACCATTATTTAGGATACAAAATGGAACATTTTAATGAGTCTCTCCCCGGAATTTATCCCGCCTCGGCGGGAGGGGGATAGGGGGAACAACTTTAGCATATATCCTTTGGGCATAGGCCCTTTAAAAGTTAACTTTGTAATATGCTGACAGACAACCACGGAAGGCCGGTAAATTACCTCAGGCTGGCGGTGACAG
>JACFNS010000017.1:11987-14515 GCA_019454705.1 Taibaiella sp.
TGCGCTGCTTCTACTGCATGCCCGCTCATGGGCTGGAGTGGCTGGAGCGTAAAGAGCTCATGACCTGGGAGGAAATGCTGTTCGTCTGCTCTGCATTGGTGAAAATGGGTATAGAGAAGATACGCCTCACCGGTGGCGAACCATTCGCCCGCAGGAATTTTATCAACTTCCTGGAGGAGTTGTCGAAGCTGGAAGGTTTGAAGGAAATAACAATGACCACCAATGGCGTACTCACCGCGCCCTATATACCCCGGTTGAAAGAACTGGGCATCAGGTCGGTAAACCTGAGCTTAGACACACTGGACAGGGAACGGTTTGCGCAAATCACCCGCCGCGATGAATTGCCTAAGGTATTAGACACCTTGCACGAGCTATTGCGACACGATATACAGGTAAAGATTAATGCTGTAGTAATGGAGGGCAGGAATACGGAGGATATCATTCCCTTGGTGGAGCTGACCAAAGACTTGCCCGTGAGTGTACGTTTTATAGAAGAGATGCCTTTTAATGGCAACGGCAAGTATCAGGGCCTGACATGGGACCACCTGCGTATATTGAATACGATACAGGAACGCTTTCCCGGTATGCAGAAGATAGTGGATGCGCAATACTCTACATCATACAATTACAATATACCCGGACACTTGGGTACAGTAGGTATTATAGCGGCATATACACGCTCGTTCTGTGGCAGTTGCAACCGCATACGCATTACACCGCAGGGTATGCTCAAAACCTGCCTTTACGACGATGGCGTGATGAACATCAAAGACCTGGTGCGCGAAGGGTATTGTAATGAGGCATTGCAGGAAGCTATAACAGGAGCTATAAAGAAGAAAGCAAAAGACGGCTGGGAAGCGGAGCGCAACAGGGCGGCAATTAACGAATCAATGGCAGCTATAGGAGGCTGATATTATGATAACAGTTGACGGAGCGGAATATATCATTCAGAAGGAGATGCGGGAGTTCGGTGAAGAACTGATTCCACTGGAGCATGCTACCGGCAGGGTGCTGGCTGAAGATATAGTCGCCGACCGTGATATACCACCCTACGACCGTGTAACTATGGACGGCATCGCTATCCGCTACGACGACTTTAAAAAAGGGACAAGAACATTTACCATAAAAGGCACACAGGCTGCCGGAGATAAAGCATTGACAATTGCTAACGCCGATGAATGTGCAGAGATAATGACCGGCGCAGCACTACCCATTGGTACAGATACTATCGTCCGCTACGAAGACCTGGATATGTTTGATGGTGTGGCTACTATTAAAAGTGAAAACATCAGGTACGGGCAGAATATACACTACACCGGTACTGATAAACTGAAGAATACATTACTGGCAAGTGCAGGGCAGTTGATAGGCCCGGCTTTCATCAATATAGCGGCATCAGTAGGTAAAGCGCAGTTGAAAGTAAAACGGTTGCCGCGCGTGTGCATACTCAGCAGCGGCAATGAGTTGGTACCCGTGGAGCAAACACCTACTGACTACGAAGTGCGCCGCTCCAACAACTACGCCATAGCATCTACTCTGTTGCAGCACCGCATACAGGCATCTATGTACCATATACCTGATGAAAAGGAACTGATACACACTGCTCTTGCCAAATGCCTGAAAGAAAATGATGTACTGATACTGACGGGTGGTGTATCTATGGGCAAGTTCGATTACCTGCCCGAAGTGTTTGATGAACTGGAGATAACGCAACTCTTTCATAAAGTAAGGCAGCGACCGGGCAAACCTTTCTGGTTTGGTACCGATGTCGACCAGAAGCTGGTATTTGCTTTCCCGGGCAATCCCGTTTCTGCCTTCATGTGTATGCACAGGTATTTTGTTCCCTGGCTGTACGCCACGTTGGGCCTGAAGCAACCGCAGCCTGTATATGCTGTATTGGCAGAAGATTATAGTTTCAAGCCGGAGCTCACCTATTTTCTCCAGGTGAAGCTGGAATACAAAAGCGATGGCAGGTTGCTGGCAACACCACACGAAGGCAATGGTTCCGGAGATTTTGTCAACCTCTTATCAGCCGATGCTTTTTTGGAACTGCCCGAAATGACCACCAACTATAAAAAAGGAGAAGCCTACAGGGTATGGCCTTACAAAACATTGATACATGAGTGAACTGACACATATAGATGAACAGGGCCGTGCCAATATGGTGAATGTGAGTGAGAAAGCGGTAACGGAACGCACCGCACGCGCACGTAGTATTGTGTCATTGCCTGCCGAAATAATGGCGCAGATAACAGGTGGAGATATACAAAGTAAAAAAGGCCCTGTGTTCCAAACTGCAATCCTGGCGGGAATTATGGCTGCAAAGAAAACAGGCGACCTGATACCGCTCTGCCATCCGCTGGGTATGGATAACTGCAATATTGATATCAGTGTAAACGATAACCACGAAGTGGTAATTGACTGCACCGCCACCATCACGGCTAAGACTGGTGTGGAGATGGAAGCTTTGACGGGTGCATCAGTAGCCGCACTCACCATATACGATATGTGCAAGGCCATGAGCCATG
>JACFNS010000017.1:14525-15425 GCA_019454705.1 Taibaiella sp.
AGTGATAAAGGAAACGAAACTGATGGAGAAAACAGGAGGGAAACGTGATTTCAAACGAGACTAAGATACACGGGCTGGTGCTGGCGGGTGGAAAGAGCATCCGTATGGGGCACGATAAGTCTGTTATCAACTGGCATGGCAAAGAACAGCGGTATTATATAGCCGACCTGCTGGAGAAGTTTTGCGATGAAGTATATATCTCTTGTCGCGATGAGGAACAGGCTAGAGAAACTGACAGCAGGTACAAGACGATAATTGACAGCGTTGACGGCAAAGGACCCATAGTAGGTATTCTCTCAGCGTTGGAAACAAATAACAACGTAGCCTGGCTGGTTGTAGCCTGTGATTTACCACTTATAGATGAAGCAACTATCGGATACCTGGTACAAAACAGGGATAGCACCAAAGCAGCCACAACCTACAAAAGCCCGCACGATGGCTTGCCTGAACCACTGATAACAATATGGGAGCCATACGGACGGGAAGTATTATGGTCGTACAAAGCGGAGGGATATAATTGTCCGCGCAAGGCGTTGATTAATAGTGACGCATTAATACTGGAACCATTGAACACTGACGCACTTATCAATACCAATACACCCGAAGAAGCTGAACGCGTGCGGGAGATATTAAACAAGAAAATGAATATTGCATAGTGAACGATTGGACAAGATATAGCTGCCAGATGTCGTTGCCGGGTTTCGATGAACAAGCCCAGCAAAAGCTTGCTGCCGCTAAAGTGTTGGTGGTAGGTACGGGTGGTTTGGGCTGTCCTGCCTTGCAATATCTTGTTTCGAGTGGTGTGGGCACAATTGGTATTGCTGACTATGATACTGTATCAGTAAAAAACCTGCACAGGCAAATACTATATGCGCCTGCCGACGAAGGGAAGAAGAAAGT
>JACFNS010000018.1 GCA_019454705.1 Taibaiella sp.
CTATGTACCTCAAGGCAGGTGCGATCCTCGTCGCTTCTCTCGATATGCAGTTCGTAGGGCATGGCCACCGTGGCGCCTGCCTGCAGCGCGTCGAGAACGGTGGCCAGCCTGACCTGACTCTCGGGGGCCAGCAGGCGGTTCATATCGCCAATGGCCTTTTCGTACTCAAAGTCGGATATGTAGCGGATGCCGCGCATCATATATTGCGCGCCTATCTCTTTACAGTAGTTGATGGTGAGGCCCGTGTAGCTGGTTACCTCTATCTGGGGGTAGTCTTTAAATATCTCCTGTATCCAGGCTATGCGTTGCTCTACGCTGAACATGGGTGTCTTGCTGGTATTCACCCCTATGGCTACTATCAGCTTGTCAAACAGGGACACCGAACGTTGGATAACATCCACATGCCCCATCGTTATGGGGTCGAACGTACCGGGGAACAGGCATATCTTTTGCATAGTTGCTACTCGCTTGGTTGTTTAAAATAGCTGAACACCGTAGTTCCGTAGTTCTTCATCCGCAGGAAGTTGGGGTGTTGCTGGTAATCGTTGCGGGGCGTATGCTCCAGTACAAATATACCATCATCGGTCAACATCTGCTGCTGAAACACCAGCATGGGTATATCATCAATATTCTCCAGCGCGTAGGGTGGCCCGGCGAATATGAAGTCGAATTTTTGTGTGTTCTGCTTCATGAACCTGAACACATCGCCTTTGATAATATGGAACTTATCAGCAATGCCCAGTTCTTTGACAGTCTTTTTGATAAAGTTGATATTGCCCATGTCGCGCTCTATCAGGGTTAGTTCTCCCGCGCCGCGCGATGCCAGCTCGTAGCTGATGCTGCCGGTACCACCAAACAGGTCGCAGGTACGTATGTCCTCCAGGTCCAGCATATTGGTCAGTGTATTGAACAGCCCTTCTTTGGCTACATCTGTAGTGGGGCGCGCGGGCGTGCTGGTGGGTGGGCTGAATTTACGCCCTCTGAACTCTCCTCCTACAATCCGCATGCGTATAGCTGTTGTATCAGGTAGATATTGCTTACCCAGCTACGGTCGTTGGCCACAACAGTGCCCGTGCCGTCTTTCAGTCCGGGGAAGAATTGCAGCATTTCTGTAATATGCTGTGTCAGCGACTTGTTGGCTACTGTGCACTGCATAGACATCTGCATATCGTTGATGTCAAACTGCTTTGCTGCTAGCTTCACCTGGTACACAATATCTTCTGATGATTTGAATGGAAATACCTGGTGCCAGTGCAATTCGCGGTTCTTGTACAGCGTAGCGAAGGCCCTGTCTGCCGTCAGGCTAATCTGCATGCTGCATTCGGCCTTGAACGGTTTGTAGAACTGGTAAGTGGCAAAAGGTAATATTTTGCTCTTGGTGAAGTAGCGGTTGATGAGGCTTTTGATAGCCGCCGGCCACGAGTACAGGTAGTACGCCTTGTCCTCCCGCAGGTGGTGCGTGGTGATGACTTCGTTAGCTTCAATAAAATGCAGTTTGCGCAGCCATGCTTCTGAGTCGTGGGGTTTGTACAGCATCTCGGGTACTACAAGCGTCTTGTCGCAGGCTACAAATACCGAGGTTACTTTGTGGGGTGCCGAAAGCATCTGCTCGTTAAGAAACTGGTGCTCGTAAAAGTCGATAATCCAGGTGGGGAGTGTCTTCTTGTACTCGTTGTTCTTAATCATCAGCAGGTCGCCACGCTCGCTGAACCCTGCCACAGAAATGCCCCGCGGCATCAGGACGATAATCACCTTCGCTATCTGCGATATGATGTTATCCCCTGTATGCAGTTTATATATTTGCTCTGTCGACGAACTGTTAGCGATTTCTGACATAGATAGCACACAATTATAAAATAATTTCCCGACACTTGCGCCATTGAAGGAATAAGTTGTGCAGCGAAGATTATTTTTGCAAAGCTAAGACAGATAACAGACTTTAACGGCTATACATCACAATTTCAAGCATTTGTTGTGCAATTATCCATTAGTAACAGGGATATCATCAGGCTGGCGGCACCCATATCGTTGGCTATGCTCATTCCGCAAATTAGCTTCCTGACGGACACGGTCTTCCTGGGCAGGCTGGGCGAGCGCGAGCTGGGTGCCAATGGTATGGCGGGCATCTTTTACCTGGTGCTGGCCATGGTAGGCGTGGGGCTGACGAGCGGTATACAGGTGCAGATGTCGCGCAGGGCGGGGGAGCGCAACTATACAGGCCTGGCGCGCACCTTTACCAATGGTATGATGCTGAGCCTGATGTTTGGTATAGGCATGATGGTGGCGGCTATGTTTATAGGTCCTTATATCTTTAACGCTACGCTGGATGATAAGCTAAACGCCCGGTTGAGTATAGAATTTTTGAACATGCGTGTGTGGGGGCTGCCCTTTTTAATGCTCACGCAACTTGCCAATTCATTTTATATAGCCACAGGCCAGTCGAAGTACCTGGTACACGGCTCTATTGCAGGAAATGCTGTGAACATCGTGCTGGATTATGGATTGATATTCGGTAAACTGGGCCTGCCGGAGCTGGGCATGGTGGGCGCAGCGTTAGCCTCGGTCATATCGGAGGTGGTATTTGCCATTACTATGTACAGCATATTTTATATAAAGAATATGCAAGTAAAGTTTCCGATACTGGCCACCGGGCGCTTCGATGTATCGTTGGCAAAAAAGTCACTCATCATTGCATCGCCGTTGATAGTGCAGTTCATGTTCAGCATAGGCGGCTGGCAGATATTCTTTATATATGTGGAGCACCTGGGTACGCGGGAACTGGCAGTGAGCCAGATACTGCGCAGTGTGTTTGGAGTAGCGGGTATAGGACTATGGGCCATGGCATCGGCATGCAATACATTAGTGAGTAACGTGATAGGGCAGAGCAAACAAAGATTAGTGATACCTGTGATATTGCGCTGTATGAAGCTGGCTGTCATCTATGCAATAGTATTAGGTGCTTTGCTGGTCATATTCCCGTACGAGTTTCTCTCCCTCTACCGCAACGACCCCGACCTCGTGCGTTTTGCCATACCCAGCCTGCGGGTGGTGGCAGTCTCTTCTGTGTTGATGGCGGTATCAACCGTAATGTTCAATGGCGTAATGGGTACCGGCAATACCCGGGTTAACCTGATTATTGAAGTAATCTGCGTAGGCAGCTACATATTGTACTGCTATATAGCCATAGAGCGTATGCGCCTGCCACTGTATTGGGCATGGATGTCTGAGTTTGTGTATTGGGGGATGTTGTTTATAGCCTGCCTGCTGTACCTGCGCACCGGCAGGTGGAAGAATAAGGCGGTTTAAACCTGTTCCATCAGTTCGTCCATCCTGATACCGTTGTGGCTTTCTTCGTAGGTACATTCACCGTTCTTTATCAGCAGCAGTTGCGGGCTTTCGTGTGGCACATGAAAAATCTCCACCACTTTGTTGCTAATGGGTCGTTGCGCTATTACGTCCAGGTAGTAAAACTTCGTATTATCGGGTGCCTGCTCGCGTTGCAGCCTGTTCATGGCCATAGCACTGATGTGACAGCGGGTGCTGTGTTTGTAGATGACCACGGGTTGTGCTTTACTCTCTTCGATAAGGGTGTCTATTTGCGCTTCGTTTGTCAGTTCTGTCCAGTTCATATAAAATAATGTGCCAATTTGCTAATGCGGCAATGCGATAATTAATATGGTGCAAAGTTACGATTGAACTCATTGGCACATTATCGTATTGTCCTATTGCCGCATTAGTTTTACTTTCGCCCCAGCAAACAGATTATTTATGACGAAACATGCATATGTATTCCCGGGACAAGGAGCACAGTTTACAGGAATGGGTAAAGAACTGTATGATAACAACACAGTAGCCCGCGAGTACTTCGAACAGGCCAACGAGATACTGGGTTTCCGTATTACGGATATTATGTTCACAGGCAGTGCAGATGACCTGAAACAAACCAAGGTGACGCAACCAGCTATCTTCCTGCATTCGGTTATCAGGTTCCTGACCACCGAGGGTTTAGTGCCCAATATGGTGGCTGGCCACTCGCTGGGGGAATTCTCTGCACTGGTAGCTAATAAGGTATTGAGTTTTGAAGATGGCCTGAAGCTGGTGTACAAGCGTGCTATGGCTATGCAACGCGCCTGCGAAATCAACCCCTCCACTATGGCCGCCGTACTGGGCCTGGACGATGCTAAGGTGGAGGAAATATGCGCTTCATTTACTGATGAAGTGGTAGTACCTGCCAACTATAACTGCCCCGGCCAGTTGGTCATCAGCGGAAGTATAGAAGGTATAAATAAAGCCTGTGAGGCGATGAAAGCGGCAGGTGCCAAACGTGCCCTGGTGCTGCAGGTAGGTGGTGCATTCCACTCGCCGCTGATGGAGCCGGCTAAAGAAGAGCTACAGGCGGCAATTGAGGCTACACATTTCGGCAACCCCAGTTGCCCCGTGTACCAGAACGTTGATGCCAACCCATATATAGACCCCGCAATGATACAGCGCAACCTCATCAACCAGCTTACTTCGCCCGTGCGCTGGACACAGAGTGTAGAGCATATGGTAAAGAACGGTGCCACAAAGTTTACCGAAGTAGGCCCCGGCAATGTATTGCAGGGATTGGTGAAAAAGATAGCCAAAGAGGTGGAGACCGACGGACTGAATTAATTTACCCCACCTCCGAAAGTGGGATAGAATAAACGGGCGGCAATATTGCCGCCCGTTATATGTTGAGTAATTGATATTTCTCACTCCTGTCTATGATAATGGTCATCTGGCTTGTAGTCAGCTTGGAATAATTTCATCCTAAAATATTCAGTTATGGAAACAGCAACAAAGCAGGTAGTAAGGGAAATAACCTGGCCTGAAAAAACATTTATTATCAGGAGGACTACTATGCCTTTCGACAAACTCTCAGATTTTTTCAAAGAAAGCTACGGGGCTATCTATGGAGCTTTGGCAGGCAAGGGTATTCATCCGGCTGAAATGCCCTGTGCCTTCTATTATTCAATAAACGAAATAAAAAAAGAGACAGAACTGGCTGCTGCAGTACCGGTAAAAGCGGACACACCCGAAATACCGGGTTTTGAAAAAGTTACATTTCCACCATCAAAACTGATTACTACCACGCATATCGGTTCATATGAGAATATGGGTATGTCTTATGCTGCAATGGAGCGGTACATGGCGGAAAGCAAGCTGCATAAGGGACTGATGATAGAAGAATATTTTTCTGACCCGGAAATAGAAAAAGATGCTTCTAAATGGAAGACCAATATCTATTTTATGGTGCAGTAACCCGCTATATCAGCCTGTACTTATTGAAAACTTCAGTTACCATTTCTTTATAGGTATTGCCTATAGGTACCACATGCGAAGCAGTATGTATGGTATTACCGGATAGCTGGCGGACATGTTGCACATTCAGCATGTACGACTTATGCACCCGCACTATTTGCGGATAGCCTGACAACTGTTCTTCCATGTTTTTCATGGTGCTGAGTACCATCAGGCTTTTGTCGCCTGCCCATAGTTTTACATAGTCTTTTACCGCTTCAATGAGTTCGAGCTCATTAAGGGCAATCTTCACCAGCTTGCCATCGCATTTTACAAAGATGGTATCATCTTCTTTTTTACGTTCCAGTAGTTCAGCAGCTTTAGCAACGGCTTTCTCAAAACGTGTGAAGGAAAATGGTTTCAACAGGTAATCTACAGCGTTTAGTTCGTAGCTTTCTACAGCGTACTGAGAATATGCGGTGGTGAGAATAATGAGCGGCGGATTCTTCAACTGCTTTATCAGCTCCATACCCGACATGCCGGGCATATTGATATCGAGCAGCAGCAGGTCGGCGGTTTCGCTTTTAAGTAGCTCGATAGTTTCAACTGCGTTTTTACAGGTGCCTGCCAGTTCCAGTTGTGGCAGCTTGGCAGCATATACTTTCAGTATATCCCTTGCTATAGGCTCATCATCCACTATTATTACCCGTATGGTGCGCATTGCTATAAATATACGGTAAGTTCTGTTTTATACACATCACCCTGTTTCTGTGTATTGAGCAGGTATTTGCCCGGGTAGAGAATATCCAGTCTTTTGCGCAGGTTGGCCAGACCCACACCACCTTGTTCGTTGTTGTTGTTCACGTATTTATTGGAAGATGTGATATGTAACTTGTGGTTGTAGATGGTACAACTAAAGTCAATAAAATATTGTTCGGCAATAAACCTGGTACCGTGTTTAAAGGTGTTTTCCAGTACAGGCAGCCACAGCAATGGCGGAAGGCTGTAGTTGCTATCGGCATCTATTGTGAATTTGAAATTGCCTGTATCCTGCAACCTGAGTAGTTCCATATCGATATACGCCTGCATGATTTCTTTCTCTTTTTCAAATGATACCTGCGGTACATTGGTATCGTAGAGCATGTAACGCATGATAGAAGAAAGCTTGAGTATAGACTCGGGCGCTTTGTCAGAATGTTGCAGGCTGAGGCCGTATATATTGTTCAACGTATTGAACAGGAAGTGAGGATTAAGTTGATTACGCAGCAATTCCAGTTCTGCCTCCGTTTGTTTGTGTGCTGCTTCTTTCGCTTTCTTTTCCTGCCGGCTATGGTCCTGCATATACCAGGCCATTGTAAAAGCGCCCAGCCACAGTGCCAGCCCGAATGCGTAACCTATTATTTCTTCTGTAAGGGCTTCTGTTGTCCAATCGGGGCCGACAGGCATGGTAATGATGCTGACCTCATAAATCTCAGCTAAGGGATATCGGCTGAGCATGTGTTTGAATACGGTGACGAAGCCCGTAGATATAATCAATAGCAGCGTCGTAGCAGTAAGTGCGTACCATATGTGTTTCTTTGTTGCCAGTAGTTTAGGAACCAGTATCAGGTTGTTGACATAAGTAAGCACCATTAATAAGCCCGCTAAGACCCCTTTGTACATCAAGTATACAGATTGCGGGTACTTGTCTACGCCCGAGTTCAGTTTGTATATAAATAACAACGTGAATAGCCAGAAATAGATATTCTTTGCCAGGCGGCTGCTGAAAAAAGATTTCCACTTATTGGTTGGTAATACCATAATGCAAAGAAACTCACAAGCCGAGACTATTCATTATAAGATCGACCAAATGCCGGTTTTCACCGACCAAATTAATCAGTGCACATTACATCGGAAAAATCATGCAGTTGGTCGAACAGTGGTTTTCTATCCTGCTATGATGGCCTTTCTTTGCACTATGAAATACATGACTATGAAAAAACTGTTTATTCTGATAGCACTGCTTGCGGGCAGCGGGCAGTCTGCACAAGCACAACTGAACGGCGCATATACCCAGCGGCTGAACGATGTTTTCGACAGCGTTTGCAACAGGTTCAATATCAAAGGAGCTACTGCCGCCATAGTAGTTCCCGGCCAGGGCATATGGGAGCGGGCACATGGTATATCACACCCGGGAATGCCTATTACAAATGATATGTACATGGGCATAAGCAGCAATACAAAAACCTATTTCGCAGTATTGATGCTGAAACTACAGGAGCAGGGCAAACTGGACCTGGATGACACAATCGGGCAATGGATACAACATGCTAATGTCCCGGGCAGTATCACCATCAGGCAACTGCTGAACCATACCAGCGGGTTGTACAGCTATACATCTAACCCCGATATCAATAATTACATCCTTGCTGATTTTACAAAAGTGTGGCCGGCTGACAGTGTGTTGAACCTGGTAAAGGCACCGTTGACTGCGCCGGGTGGTGCATGGGATTATAGCAATACCAACTACCTGCTCGCAGGATTGATTATTCGCAGTGTGACGGGAAAAACCATGCAGCAGGCTTTGCGGGATGAGATATTAACACCACAGGGGTTGAATGAAACATATTTCTTTCCGCAGGAAACGCCTGCGGGTACTATTCCACATAGTTGGTCGGCCAACCTGAGTGGCAACGGCACTCATGAAGACCTGATAGCTGTGCATAACTATTCGCATAATGCCATGTTCAGCCTGGCATCATCGGCAGGTGCTATTATGGCTACGGCTAAAGACAATGCTTTGTTCTGGGACAAACTGATGTCTGGGCAAATCCTCAACAGTAGTTCAATGACAGAATTTGAAACCCTGGTGCCTATATCTATGGGGCAGGGTTACGGCCTGGGTGTTTTTAAACTCAATAGCTTCAACGGCAGGACGATTGTATCACACGGCGGTACCAATATCGGTTTCATCAACGAAAACATACATGAGAAGGCTTCCGGTGTTAGTATCACTATCCTCACCAACCAGGATAGTATCT
Source organism: Taibaiella sp. (assembly GCA_019454705.1). Classification (GTDB taxonomy): domain Bacteria; phylum Bacteroidota; class Bacteroidia; order Chitinophagales; family Chitinophagaceae; genus UBA5543. The sequence goes on from JACFNS010000018.1 coordinate 8,283, forward strand.
CCAACAACATCTTATTGGGCGGATGTATAGCAGCATTGCATAAGGTGACAATACAGTACACTGATGTGGCTGACTTTGAAAACTCTAAAACTCAACTGGCAGTCTATCCCAACCCGTCGCGAGATATGCTGAAAGTGGGTGTGGCCAACAATAGTGCAGAGCAACTGACGATATATGATATGGCAGGAAGAATGGTGTTAAACACCGTGCTACAAAATGGTGAAAACCAGGTAAGCATTACAGGTATCGGTTCAGGTACTTACATCTTAACCGCAATTAAAGAAACAAGAACTGTACACAGACAAACGATACAGGTAGTGAAATAAAAGCAGGGCGAAAGCCCTGCTTTTATTTATATAATATACAGTATTGCAGTCAGGCTAACCACTGATACCAGCGCCCAGAGCAACACGCCCTGCAGCAATGGTTTGCTGCCAACAGATTTAAGCGCCTTAGGCGAAAGTCCCGATCCAATAAGGAATAATGTAATCGTAAAACCTGTTTTAGCTGCTTTTACTATATAGGGTGTCACAGATTCCAGTTGCGGAACATTGGAACTGATGAGCATGGCCAATACAAACAGGCCTATAAACCAGGGGATGCTGGTTTTAGTCCCTTTCTTTTTGAAGATAAATGCAGTGAGCACTACTAAAGGAATTATCCACAATGCCCGCACCAGTTTGATGGTAGTGGCAATATTTAAAGCTTCTTCGCCATATGTGCTGGCCGCACCTACTACCGAGCTGGTGTCATGTATGGCTATGGCTGCCCAAACGCCGAACTGCGATTGAGATAAATCGAGCCAATGCCCGATAGCGGGGAATATGAACAGGGCTATCGCATTCAGTACAAATACTACTACCAGCGATACACTTATTTGTTCTTCTTTAGCATCTGTTACCGGTGCGGTAGCTGCAATAGCGCTACCCCCGCAGATAGCAGTGCCCGTGGATACCAGGTAAGATGTCACCTTATCTACTTTGAACATTTTGCCAATGAGTATGCCCACAAGCAAAGTACCTGCAATGGATATAATGGTATAAATAAACCCATCTTTACCCGCCTGCAATGCGGTATTGATATTGATGCCAAAGCCCAGGCCGACGATAGATGCTTTCAGCAGGAAGGCTGTGTACTTGCTGCGCTTTTTTCCTAATGGGTTGGTAATGAAAAAAGATAGCAGTAAACCCAGGAACAACGCATAGGGCGGCGACATAAAAGGCATGGCGCATAAGATGAGTGCCAGCCAGAAAATTATTTTACCAACCATACCGTTGTTCATGCAGTTATATTATTTGCTGAAAGTATATAGATAATTGTAAAAATAATAGTGTGCAGCATAGTGCAGTGTAAACTGTGTCACACATTACCAGGTTACGCCTGCTTTTTGCATCACTTCCCGGATGGCCTCATATGATTTGTACACAACCAGTGGTAGCTCTTCATCGCTCACCCAACGTACCTCCAGTATATTTTCTTCAGCCTGCGGCACCGGTTCTTCTTTCACCGTGCCTTTCATTTTGTACCAGGCAGTACGTTTCAGCAGGTTTTGCTTGTTCTGGCTGTATACATGGTAGGTGTCGCATATCTTTTCGCCAAGTTTCAGCTTGTGCAGGCCGGTTTCTTCGCTCACTTCGCGCAGCGCACAGGCATCTATCGTTTCGCCCTCATCGCATTTACCTTTGGGCAGGTCCCACTTGCCGCGGCGGAAAATCATCAGCACTTCGTTGTTTTCGTTCAGCACCACACCGCCCCCTGCATCTATCGGAGTAAAGAGTTCATATAATTCTCCCTGTAATGATTCGGGTGAAAAATCCTCAATGATAGCCCCCAAAGTGCCCGGCTTGCCTATATGCTGCAACGCCAGGCGGAAGTGGCGGGGAAAGGCCCCCTCAAAATATATATATCCTTCCGCTACCGGGTTCTCCTCAATATATGCCCTGGCATCGGTAGTCAGGATGAGTGGTTTATTATTGATATATATCTTTTGGGCGAAGTCCATTCTTTTGTAAAATTATACATTTGGCGTAGGTTTGAGCGGTTATGAGTACTCAAAAACATTTTGCCGAAAAACTAATGCAAATTAAGGCATTACAAATCAACCTGCAACAACCATATACATGGGCATCAGGATGGAAATCGCCTGTGTATTGCGACAACCGTAAAGTATTGTCCTTCCCATATATACGCGACTTTGTAAAAAGTGAGCTGGCCAATATGGTGCTGGAGCATTTTCCTGATGCTGAAGTGATTGCCGGTGTGGCCACAGCAGGCATACCGCATGGCACGATGGCTGCCGACCTGCTGAAACTGCCGATGATATATGTGCGCAGCAAACCCAAAGAGCACGGCATGGGCAACCAGATAGAGGGCGTATTGGAGCAGGGGCAGAAGGTGGTAGTGATAGAAGACCTGGTATCAACAGGCAAGAGCAGCCTGCAGGCGGTAGATGCCATACGCGATGCTGGTGGCGAAGTGATAGGCATGTGTGCATTATTTACTTATGGTTTTGACGCTGCAGCAGAAGCGATGGAGAAGGCGCAGGTGCCGCTGCATACCATCAGCAATTATACTGCCCTGATGGAAGTAGCTGAAGAACAGGGCCTGGTGACGGCGGAACAAAAACAATCGCTGGAAGCGTGGAGGAAAGACCCTGCAAATTGGCGACCCTCCTAACCTCCCTAAAGGGAGGAATGAACGTATAGTTCTCTTTGCAGATTGATTTATCGCATTAGCACATTAACGTATTATCGCATTAATAAAGAACATGGCCTGGCTGAAACTGGTACGTTGGCAGAACCTGGTTATCGTATTCCTCACTCAGTTGTTTGCATGGGGTTGCGTTATCATGCCTATGCAGCATTACTCGCCTGTTCCACTGGTGCTCAACTGGGGCAATTTCTTCCTGCTGTCTTTATCTACAGTATTGATAGCAGCCGCAGGTTATATTATCAACGATTACTTCGATGTAAAAATTGACGTCATCAACCGCCCTGAAAAACTGATATTGGAAAAACGCATCCCTATCAAGCTGGCAATACTGGTGCACACCATACTAAATGTTATTGCCATATTCCTGGCAATAGTGGTGGCACGCCGGGCCGGGCATTACAGTTTTATAGCTATACAGCTGGGTTGTACACTCATGCTCTGGTTATACTCCACTACGTTCAAGCGGAGGTTTGTTTCGGGCAATGTAATTGTGTCCGTTCTTACTGCATTCACCATAGCTGTATTAATGCTCTACGAAAATGCTATTCGGTATTATCTGTACGAAGACTTTTTCATACACACCGGTAGCGTGCTGATACCAAATCCTGTATGGGTGTTGGGTACGTATGCCTTTTTCGCTTTTATGCTCACCTGGATGCGCGAGATAGTGAAAGATATGGAAGATTTTAAAGGCGATGCGGAACAGGGTTGCGTAACCATGCCCATAAAGTGGGGCCTGCTGCGAAGCGCAAGGTTTACGCAATTATTGGGCGTACTCACGGTTATCCCATTGGTCATAGGTGCTGTCAAACTATTAAAAGAACAATGGTATGTGTTAGGGATATACGTATTGGCAGGGCTTGCAGCGCCCATAGTGTTATGGATGTACTACCTGCCCAAAGGTGCTACTACCAAACATTATGGCAAAGAAAGCCGTTACCTGAAAATCATTATGGTACTGGGTATTGTTTCGCTCATCATTTATTATTTTCAAACCAATGACTGATATAATACTGGCATCGCAGTCGCCCCGCAGGAAACAACTGCTGGAGCTGGCTGAAATAACATTTGAGATACGTATAGCGGATATAGATGAGACCCCCCCACCGGGCATGCCCGGAGAGGAAGTACCCGAACACCTGGCACGGGAGAAAGCTGCTGTAATAGCTAAAAATAATCCTGGTGCAATAGTAATAGCAGCCGATACCATCGTATTGCTGGACAATGAAATACTGGGCAAACCCGTGAATGAAGAAGACGCAGTGGCTATCCTGAAAAAATTGTCAGGCCGTATGCACCAGGTAGTGAGTGGGGTATGTATTCAGAAGGGCAATGAAGTGTATAGTTTTTCTGCAACAACAGAGGTGTATTTCCGCAGCCTGACAGAAGAACAAATAAGGCACTACGTAACCAACTACCACCCCTACGACAAAGCAGGTGCCTATGCCATACAAGAGTGGATAGGCATAGTTGGTATAGAAAAGATAAACGGCGATTATTACAATGTGATGGGCCTGCCGGTAGGGCAGGTGGTGGAGTATTTACGTGAATTGCAGCTTTTAGATTAGGCCTTTGGGACTATTTAATGAAAATTTGCATGGTATTTGCAAGGGAATGTTATATGAGAAAAACATATTTAGTAATTGTCAGCCTGCTCATCATTTCTTGTGGTAAGACACGACCCGGCACACCAGCAGACAGCACTCCCTATTGTACTTTTAATTGTGCCAAAGGGATGGCTTCGTTAGTAATACCGGATTACAGCGGACGCGTTTCCGACACAATAGTCATCAGATATTTCGCCAAAGAACAACATTTTGACATACTGCTGGATACGGTAGTTAGAATCTACACATACAACATCCATGGCACGGCATATTATAAAAATGTTTTTAGCACTACCTATAACTACGAAATTTACGACATCGCATCTGGCAGATTGTATAGAATCTGGGATATTATTGATGACGGTAAGGCAACAGCTTCTCTCCCATGTAACGCACACCCAAAGTACGGTGCTGCTTGCACAACCGCCATAACTCAAATCACAGTTGATAGTGTGACACTTAATCTTAATTCGTTTTCCGAAGTAATGTTACCACGTTAAATTTCCGATTCTACTCAATACTCGGGTACACATTCACATAGGTTGGTTCGTTCCTCAACTCAGCGAAGTAGAACACCATAAACGCAAATGCCCCAAACGTAGTCAATATCACCATCCAGAATAATTTAGTGCCGGCGGGCATTGCTTTCAACCGGGCCAGGTGGACGATAAAATACAGGAGGATAGCCCCTGTTATCGCGCAAATGATAGTCAGCGTTATCCACAGGCTGGTATAATTCATCGTCATGGCAGTTACCCAGGCAAAATGGTCGGATATGCTGGATGTCACCACCTCTTCCTGCACCAGTGCAAAGAAATATATCGTCCATAATGAATACAATACAAACGGCGCGAAGCATAGTAGTTTTCCGTGTTTTTTCGCTATGTTTTCCATAACAGTAAGTTTTAGTGAATAATGACTATTGCTTACTTATTACAACACATAATCAGGTGAATTGTTTTGTTAAAGGAGATAAACTGCTGGTTTACAGGACAATAAACTGCGGTGTAATTCAGCGTCAAAAGCTTGTTAATCTTTCAATAATTTTCGCTTTCGCATCAGACGAATACGGGCATTGGGTTACATTAGCGTCCTGTTACAATATTATATGAACTGGATACAAGACCCGCTGATTTTATCGGGACGGAAAGTAGAGTTACACCCGCTTGCCCCTAAAGATTTCGATACGCTCAAGGCTTTGGCAAAGGACCAAAAAATCTGGGAGTATTACGGGCGCGATGGCGCAGATGATGTGGTTATGGATTATTTTCTGAAGGAGGCGATGGAGTTAAAAGCAGCGGGCCAACATTATCCCTTTGTTGTAGTGAATAAGGACAACGGAGAAATCATCGGCACTACGCGCTATGGAGACATTAACGAAGCGCACAAGACACTAGAGATAGGCTGGACATGGTATATACCTGCCGTGTGGGGTAATGGATATAATGAAGAATGTAAACTATTGATGTTATCCTATGCTTTCGAGACCTTGGGGGCAAACCGCGTACAACTAAAAACAGCTCATTTCAACAAACGCTCTCAGCGTGCCATAGAAAGAATAGGTGCTACCTATGAAGGCACCCTGCGCAACCACATGATAAATGGCGATGGCTCACCACGTCACACTGCCATGTTTAGCATCATAAAAGAAGAATGGGAGGACAGGAAACAAAAACTGCAACAGATGATAAACGATAAATACGCGGCTTTGTAAACCATTTTATCTTATTAACCTTTTACCATATTACCCAATTAACTAATTAACCTATTAATCCATTAACACTACCTTTGCAGCTTAAGCATTGCCACATTGACAGCGCCCGTACTATTAATAACACCCCCGTTTACACAGCTCAATACGCCGTACCCGGCTACAGCTTACCTTAAGGGTTTCCTGAATACCAAAGGCATCGCCTCTGTTCAGGCTGATATGGGTATTGAAGTGACGCTGGCATTATTCAGCAAAGATGGGTTAAGACAGCTGTTTGCACGGGTAGATGCCGGTAAGGAGTGGAGCGAAAACGCACAGCGCATCCTGGTTTTGCAGGATGATTATATCAATACCATAGACGCAGTCATACATTTTTTGCAGGGCAAAGACCCTACACTGGCGCATCTTATCTGCAAGCGCGATTTCCTGCCCGAAGCCAGCCGTTTTGCGCAGCTCGATGGCCTTGACCTGGTATTCGGCAGTATGGGCATACAAGACAAAGCCAAACACCTGGCTACCATGTACCTCGAAGACCTGTCGGATTTAATACAGGAATGTGTGGATAGCCATTTTGGGTTCAGCCGCTATGCCGAAAGGCTGGGGCGCAGTGCCAATAGCTTTGACGAATTGCACGAGGCGCTGCAGCAACCGTACAGCTATATAGATACGTTGCTGGCAGATATACTGGGCAAGAGAATGGCTGACGTGCAGCCACGCATGGTTGCATTGTCTGTCCCATTCCCTGGTAATTTGTTTGCCGCTTTCCGTTGCGGGCAATGGCTGAAGCAGCATTACCCGGCTGTAAAGGTGGTGATGGGTGGTGGCTTCCCTAATACAGAACTGCGTTCGCTGTCCGACGCGCGTGTGTTTGAGTATTTCGATTTTATTACGCTGGATGATGGTGAAACACCAATAGAGCAATTGCTGCAACATCTGGACGGCAACTGTACGATAGAAGAGTTGAAACGCACCTATGCATTGGTAAATGGCAAGGTGGTGTATTTCGACAATCCTTCCTGCAAAGATTATAAACAAGGGCAGGTAGGTACGCCTGATTACAGCG